>CALHKJ010000104.1 GCA_938033975.1 uncultured Saprospiraceae bacterium
TCTAAAAATGTAAAGAAAATATATTTCAATTCGGGTAATATTTACCTGCTTACCGAACAGCATGAGTTTTTTCGTTATTCTGATAAATTGGAAAAGTTTGAATTTCTTGATGATTATTCACAGGTACTTGGATTAAATCCAAAAGAGGAAGTTTATTTATTTAAAAATGATAGTTTAAGCATTGTTGATTTAAAAGGAGGTCTTAAATATCAATATTCAATAGATGAATTTGATGGTTTTGAAATGGCGCAGGTTACTTTTGAGGGAGATATTTTCTTAATTAGTTACAATGGAGCTAGCACAGAGAT
The DNA here is from genome assembly GCA_938033975.1 of uncultured Saprospiraceae bacterium. Lineage (GTDB taxonomy): Bacteria > Bacteroidota > Bacteroidia > Chitinophagales > Saprospiraceae > JAHDBF01. Next base: position 309 of record CALHKJ010000104.1, read on the forward strand.
TCATGAATTTGATTATGGCGAAATAAAACTTATTGCCGCCTTTCAAGAAAAGTCTATTTATCTATCAGAGAATACCCTTGATCATGGGAAAATTGAATTGTTTGGGGATAAACACCTACATGCAAATAAGAGTATTTACATTAAAAACAAGAATGGAAAATTTGAGCTAAAACCTTTTGATCGCAAACTTGATATCCAAGATTATTATGTTAGTGGTTCTGGGCTGGGCTATGCAGCAACAAATTTGGGAGTATATGTTTTTGGCCCTAAAAATATTTTATTTAAAAAATTAGCAAATGATGAATCCTCCATGAATACTGTAAGGTCTGTGTTTATTAATGAAGACATCATGGCATATAAAGTATATAATAAGGAAAAAATCATAAGTAAGTCAGATCGATTCAATCTTAGTTTTTTGAAAGCTTATGATTTGGGATACATCGCATACTCTCATTATCAAGATCCACTCGATGAAAAATCACTTTGGTCAGTTGGCTTTTTAAATGAAGGAAGTGTTAGGAAAATTAATTTTGAAAAAGAGACCATAGAAATTTTTAAAATAAAGGCAAAAGGAAGATTTACCACCAATAATATTTTACGTTCTTCTTTTTCGCAAAATTTGTATCTATCCACATCAATTGGACCACTCGTTTTCAATGAAGAAGAAGGGGCATTTGTCAAAATTTCTCAAGGTTCTGCATTTGTTGAGCAAATAGGAACCAATCATATAGTTGAAGTAGGTGATCAAATTTGGTTTGCTTCGGATTTGGGTATTCTGAAATATAATGAAAGGCTAGACTTTTTTGAATTGAAGAGAATATTTAAGGAAGGAAAAAGCTATCCAGTGCAATTCATTTACTTAGATAAAAGTGACACCAATATTGCTTGGTTAGGAACCATGGGTGGAGGTTTGGTTAAATGGGATACACTGAGCGATTCAATTGAAATCTTTAATACCTCAAACGGATTATCCAACGATGATGTTCATGCAATCATAGAAGATAAACAAGATCGATTATGGGTTTCTACCAATCGAAACTTAAATTGTCTGGACAAGAAAAATAACAGTATTTACATTTTTACAGAACAAGAGGGGATAAGCAACTCGGAGTTTAATAAGTACGGTTATTTTGAAGACACAAAAAACAATCTAATTTACTTTGGCGGGTTAAATGGTTACAATTATTTCAACCCTGATAGTATAGATACAAGCATTAAAAATAAGAAAATTAATGTTAGGTGTATTGGGGTGGAGATAGTTAAACAAAACGGGGAAATAGATGATGGCTTCGAGGAGTATATAAATACTGGTCAAATAGAATTTACTGAAGAGGATCTTACCTTAAATATTCAGCTATCTACCAATTATTTGTTTGATAACGAGGACATCAAATTTAGTTATCGCATTCAGGGATTTCAGAATGAGTGGAGGACTCAATCCAGCAATGAGCTAAAACTTAGTAGAATGCCATATGGTGAATATGTTTTAGAAGTGATCTCTGATTTAAATAAGCCAAGCCTTACTTCAAATATAAATCGTATGGATTTGGTAGTAATCAGGCCCTTTGTTAAGAGTTGGCTATTTTATACACTGGTATTCTTTACAGGCATGGTACTAACTTGGTTGGGAATTATAATTTACAATCGTAGATTGATAAGACAAAATCTAAAACTTGAAAGAACCATTGCCATTAGAACTGAGGAACTTGAAGAAGCATTAAATACGAAAAATAAAATATTCGCAATATTAGCCCATGATTTGAGAGATCCAATTTCAAGTCTAAGTAACCTAACTGAAAAAATTAGCTTCCTTGCCCAGAATAACCGCCTTGATGAATTGCAAATTCTGACAGGACAAACGGATATTCGTTTGAATGCTTTAAATGACAATCTTAGCAACGTTTTATATTGGGCACTGAGTGAAAATGAAATGTTAGATCAAAAACCGGAGAAGTTATCTCTTTTATTAGAAATCAATAAGATTCTAGAAATCTATGATCAAGAAATAGAAGAGAAGAAACTTTCGGTCAATATTGATTTTGAAGATGTAGATCAAGTGATGGTGGATATATCAGTTCTTCAAACCATTTTAAGAAACTTTATAAATAATGCTATTAAGTTTTCTTACAAAGAGGGTTCAATAAGCTTTATAAAATCTTTTGAGGACGAAGAGAATATTGAATTAACAATTAAGGATGATGGTATTGGTATGGAAGCGAATACTGAGAAAAATTTAGATATTAATGCAGATAAGATTTACCGCGAAGGGAAAGGCTCAGGAATCGGCTTGATAATTACAAAGGAACTTATAAAAGTTGCTGGCATACAACTTCAAATTATTTCAGAACTAAAAAAAGGAACATCTATTAAATTGTTACTTCCAAAGAATTTAAGACTAAGATAGATATGCCTTCTTAACACTTGCTTTATATTTTAATCCCAAGGTTAAAGTAGAACCATCTTTCATCAATATTCTGCTTTCATTTACATTCACTGATTGAATATAATCCAGATTGACTAAGGTTGATCGGAAGCATCTTATAAATTTTAATGGATCGAGTTCTTCAACTAATTTCACCAAGGAAATTTTAATAACATACTTTTTCCCTGATGATAAATATACATAAGAATAATTTCCTTCGATTTCAATTTTCTGAATTTGTTGAAAAGGCACACGTATCAAATTTCTTTTTTCTTTGACTACCAAAAAATCTGTTTTGATGTTTTTCTCTTTGATGTCCTTTGTCAATTTTTTTATCTGATAGACCAGACTTGGTTTATCAATCGGTTTAGATAAGAAAGCATAAACATCTGATTTTAATGCAGCTTCATGGTATTCATCCTCGGGATAACCAGAACAAATAATAACAGGAATAAATAGCTTTTTTATTTCTTCCAAAAGGTCTAGTCCAATTTCATTTTTTTCGAGGAAGAGATCAAGAATAATAAAGTCAGGCGGATTAGATTTTATCTCCTGTAAGGCCAATTTCCATGATTTAAAAACGCCTTGAACTTGAATATTCAATTTGTTTAAAATTATTTCATAGTCCCATGAGGTGGAAATATTGTCTTCTATAATAAGTGCTTTCAAAATAAGATGTATAGGTAATTAACAGTTTTAGTAAAACTAATTATTTAGTAAGTTAGACAATGAAGTCATATAATTATTTGGTGACAAGCATATTACTAACAGTGACTAAGGTATACTCTCAGTGTTCAATAATCACCTAATAGTTGTCATGCCAACTATTAGGTGTGTCAATTGATGATTTGTCATTTTAACCGTAGCTCAATATGATTGTTCATTCTAGCAAATAATTTTTAAATCAAAGGCAAAATTCCAAACGGTTTCGCTTCAGCTTTCGCTTCTTTGTAAATCTTTGCGGTCTCTACTAATGTTTTTTCTACAGGCAAATAGTCCATACCTAATTGCTCAACAGATTTTGAAGCATTGTAATTCGATAAAGAATTTAATACCTGAAGTTGCTGAGAGGAGAATGGTAAATTAAAAGGTAAAAGCTCCAATAATCTTGTGCCATTTGTCATGAGTTTGTGCAAAGTTTTTGTCAAGGGTTTTGTAGGTTCGATAGCATTAATGTGTTTTGCAATTGTCGAAAACATCTTGTAGTAAGAAATATTATCTGCATTCAAAAGGAATCGCTCATTTACGATTTTATCATCAAGTGCCAGAACTGCAGCTTTGGCTACATCTCGGACATCAACCATTCCGTTGCTACCAAGAGGGTAATATCGGTGTCCTCTGTCCACCTCTTTGTAAATAGCAGGGGTTGTATTGTGCCAAAAACCAGCCCCCATAATTAAAGAAGGATTAAGAATCACAACATCTAGACCTTCTGCCGCAGCACGCCAAACTTCCATCTCGCCTTGGTATTTTGATTTGCCGTAATCAGAATTCAAAGGACTATCTACCCATTCTGTGTTTTCATCGACCATCTCTCCATCTCCAGCTCTTCCCAGTGCAGCTATAGAACTGAAGTGTACAAACTTCCTAATATTATTCTTTAAGGCCAAATTGACCAAGTCATGCACCATGTTTACATTACATTCATATACAGCACGCTTATCCTTTCCCTTGAAATTAACAATGGCAGCCGTATGGATGATTACATCCATTCCCTGCAAGGCCTCATCCAAAATATCATGATCCTCAAGACTTGCCTCAACCCAATTTATGAGATTTTCTAGACCATCTAATAGATCAAAACTAGAACTTGCTCTTTTAATGGCAGTAAGATTGGTAAACCCTTCTTTGAGTAAGGTGCGCGTAACATAAGAGCCTGTAAACCCAGTTGCTCCGGTGATAAATATTTGAGTGTCTTTATTCAACTTCTAACAAATTGATATGCTATTAGATTGAACAAGATATAGAATCAATTTTTGTATAAGGCATGTGCTAGGTAGAATAGGCTCAGGTATTCTAGTTATTTAAACTAATTTTTAATATTAACAGTTTTGATAAGCCTCTTTTTTGATATTTCTACGTCTTAAATTATGACGAAATCACTGAGGAAATCACCCTATGAACATCAAATTTTCAGTTACGCCCTAGCTGGAATTGACTTAAAACAGGCTATTTCAGCCATATTTTTATTTTCCTTGTAGTGTTTATGTAAACTAACTGTCATATAGATATTTAGAATCTATGGTTTAGATAGTTAGGCATAATTTTGTCTCACTGAAGAGTGAGAAAAAGAGAAACCTATTATGTGGAGGAATTTATTAATGACTAGTGCGGTTATAGCCGCAATTGTATTTTTGAGCTGTAGACCAGAGTACGTTGCCCCAATTCAAGATGATTGTTTGGAGGTCTGGAATGCGGATACAACAATGATACACCCAAGTGTTTGTCTGGATTATCCAGGTAATGAAAATGGTGTTGTGGATGCTGCAGATATCATATTCTCTGATTATGATGTCCAACTTTATAATGCCATCACTGATGAAATGATGGAACAAGCTTATGTTTCCAATTATCAAGGTTATGAATTCAAACCTGTAGAACCTGGAACCTATTATCTGAGATTTATCATTCCAGACGGTTACAATTTTGTAATGATGGATGAAGGCTCTAGTATGTTTGATTCAGATTCTGATAGTGATGTTATTTCTGAAGCTGGCTTTACGGACGTATTTGAGATTCAGTGCCATGAGCAACTGAAAACAATAAAGGCTATTATACAAAAACTATAAAATAGTTAACTAAAATAAAAAAGGGCTTGACCATTCGGACAAGCCCTTTTTTATTGTGCCGTTTTTAGATTTAAATCTTGACAATCTTCCTATAGCCAATAGCCTCACCAGCCTCAAGTTTTACAAAATAAATTCCTGCTTCTAAGCCCGATACATTTACTTCGAGGCTATTACTTAGGCCTAAAATATTTTGAACGAGCCTGCCATCTGCACGGTACAATGAAAGTCGAGTTATCCTTTGTGCTGATTCCAACTCAATAAATAAAATATTTTCTACTGGGTTAGGGTATAACTTAATCTCTCTGCTCAAAGGAAAGTTCTCCACAGAACTTTGAAGTTGAATAGTAAACTCTAGTTCCGCCTCACAGCCATTCTCATTAATAGCAGTTACATTGTAATCCCCTGCAGGCAAATTCTCAAACAATCCTGTTGTATTGCTTTCTTGACCAAATAGGAAAAAAGTAAGCATTTCTGAGTCATTATTAAATTGTATGGAGCCGCCAATATCGCTTGTTGCTTCGGTTTGGAAATCTATTTCTATAATTGGATTACTGACCTCATTGACATCTACAAATTCGACTCCACTGCAGCCATTCATATCTACATAGCTGATAGAGTAGCTCCCAGCGACCACCTCATAAAAGCCAAAATAATTTTCTGGGTATTCAACTCCATTTTGATCTGTGACCACAAAATCACTCAACTCTGTATTATTATCTACAATGAGTGAATATATTCCATCTTCACAAACTGTAATTGGTAGGGGAGTCAATAGTTCGAACGCCGTACTTTCAACTTGTACGATTTCAAATTCTTCCTCATTAGTGCAGCCTGCATTAACAGAATAGCTTATGCTGTAATTTCCTGCCATAAGATCATAGCTGCCTTCTATACTTGGATTAACAGCGATGTTGTTGCCATCTATGATTTCAATCATAGCAATTTCAGAATTATCAATAAAGTTAAGTGAGTAAATTTCATCATCACAGATGCTGATGCTTTCCCCATCAAGGCCTAATGAACTTGGGTAATTTGCAACAGCATTATATTCTTGTATACAATTAGCACCTACACTTGCTTCAACACCATAAAAGAAATCATCCTGTTGAGCAATTAAAAATGTTGACATATCAATTAAGACACATGACCCTAATCCAGGATTGATGATGGAGTTACCTTGATTATCAAAAATCATCCATGAGGCAACAGTTCCATCAGAGGTGCAAAGTTCAACTATATAACTAAGCTCAGCACCACCATTGCAAGCTGAGACGCTTTCTGTAATATTAAAACCATTGGACATGTCTAGCACCTCAAAGCTGTCTGTTCTTTCACAACCATTGGCATCCATTGTGGTAACTATATATGTGCCAGGACTTAGATTTTCAAAAAATGAAGTTTGCTGTGCGCCTAGGATAGAATAAGTGTAAGGTCCAGTTCCACCAGTTGCAGATTGGTTTATGCTGCCATTGCCCGAGCAAGTTTGATGGACTAAAGTACCTGTAAAGATCAATTCCTCCGGTTCATCTATAGTTGCAGTGGTAATAGAACTACAACCATTTTCATCGATTACCTCAACTGTATAAGTTCCCGCTTGTAGCTCCGTAAATTCGGTTGAATTAACAACTGATCCATCTAGATAAATGGTCGTCGATCCTGTGGCACCTGAAATGTTTATACCAAAAGCTCCGTTACCAATCCCGAAACAACTTGCATGACTTATTGCATTGACATCAACCATGAGTTGACCCTGATCCGAAATCACTACGCTTTGAGTTGCTATACATCCAGCATTATCAGTGGCGATGACTGTATAATTTCCAACACCTAAATTTGAAAAATTACCATCAGTACTTACGACATCAAAAGCTATTTGATAACCTGAGATCCCATTTACGGAAGTGGCAGATGCATTGAGCTCACCTGGGATATTGCAATTGGCATCAACTATATCTATCTGATTGAAGCTTACTGGTTCTTCGTTATTGATAGTAATGGCTGAATCATATTCGCAGCCATTTGCATCTATCGCCCGCACAGTATAGTCACCTGCAGCCAAACCGTCAAATGTTCCATAATTCATATCTTGCACAACAACTTGATCAATTCCAAGACCAAAATTCCATCCTCCTCCGTCATCATATTGAAATCTAATTTGTAAAGAAACAGATGTCCAGTCAGTGATTTCTATTACATAATTCACCCATTCATTTTCTACACCAGGTATATTCAAATATTCTGTCCAAGTAACGCCGTTGTTTCCACTTAAATAAACTTTCGCTGTTTCGTCTGCACCTTCATAATCACCGTCAATAAAAAATGCATCAAAAATAACATTGAAGCTAGTGATGCCCCCAAGATTTATATTTTCAGTGATCACGCTTCCTCCGCCAACATGATTCTGTCCAAGACCATCGTCATTGAATCCAACGAAGTGACCATTGTCTACAAATTCAAATGAGGCACTGTTCAGACTTTGTGCATCACCATATTCCCAACCAGTGTCCACAACCCAAGTGTTTGGAAGCTCATCTTCAAAATCTTCTTCAAAACTATTTACTTGAAACAGGAATGTATCATCATTGAATACTTGCAGGTTTGGAAAAATAGAATTACCTCCATTTGTCGATATGGATATCGCACCATTCGTTTGACCATTGCAAGTTTCACTTAGTACTGAATTACTAAATGATAAAGCAGAAGGCATTTCAATGCTGAATTGTAGTTCTGAAGCAATTCCATCTGCGCTAGCAACACTGACTGTATAGTTTCCCGACGTTAAATTTTCAAATATTCCACTTGATTGAGCTGGGCCAGAATTGAGACTAAATGAATAGGGGGGTGTACCTGCAACAGCATTAATCTCTATGCTTCCATCCTGCTGCCCAGCACATGATATATTCTGTAAGGATGCAATACTAATATTTGGTGACCCATCTGGAGCACAAGCAGTTATTGCAGAATTTAAAAGATTAGTTCTTGTGCCCTCTACAATGAAGGACATATAATCAGCCTGCTCTTGTGTAAATGCATTCATGCAATTGTCGTCAACATAGTCCATATAGTTCATGAACATATCCCCACCATTGGAACATGATGCCGATGGGTGGCTGAGACAACCGTAATTGGGATCTGATTGCATAGGAGTATCATCAAAACCATCATCACTGCTGCAACCTCCGCTGCCCCAAACATGTCTCAAGCCAAGCCAGTGTCCTATTTCATGAGTGGCAGTCCTGCCTAGATTATAAATTGCACTTGTTGCAAATCCTTCCCCGCCAAATGCACTGGTCAATACCCTGACTACATCATTATTGGTGCCAGGTAAATTGCCAGGTGAAGGGACTGATGAATAACCCAAGACTCCATCCATGTTTGGTGCAACATAAATGTTTAAATACCTAGTAGGTGGCCAAATTGTCTCTTGAATGATCGAGTTTTCAATATCCTCAAAATTACTGTTATTGGCATTATTTTGCGCATAGCGTGTGACTCCATTTGTTGGATTTCCCATAGGATCAATAGTGGCTAAGCAGAAGCTAATTTCTGTTGCTGCTGCAGAGAATACAGAAGGTGTATTTGCTGCATCCGAGTTTGATCTAGCAAAGTCATCATTTAGAACTTGTATTTGAGAATTGATTCTCTCCAAACTTACATTTTGTCCTTGGCCAACACCTTCTGATGGTTCGTGTACAATGATAAAATGAACGGGAATGGTCACAGGTACTGCTGCTCTGTTTATTTCGCTTCTTTCCTTTTGCCAAGCTTGGAATGATTTTTTGTTTTGCTCTACTTGTTTGGGATTAATATGTTCGTTTTTCTTCGCGTGCTTTTCGTTGCCGCAAGATCTTTGAGCTTGCATCACGCTTCCGCAAATTAGAATGATGAAAATAAAACTAAGTCGTTTCAAAGGATTGAATTTAGTGTAAAGAAAAATTCATTTGCCTAGAGCAAAGATCAAACGCTTTAAGATAATTATTCTGTAGCAGATTATTTATTCAAATTTTCTATCATACGTAAGCTCCTGATAATAAACCCATTGTTCAAAAACGAATAATAGATTGCAAATTTATCTGTAAAAAGAATAAAAAATCAAATAAGCTATGCTTTGCAGAATGAAAAATTATTTGTAGCTTAAGATGCAATCAATTATTTCTTAACTAACAAAATGCTTTAGCTTATGGCGTTAACAACAAAAGACATTCGGAATGTGGTCCTCTTGGGTCACTCCGGCTCAGGTAAAACCAGTTTTTCTGAGACTATGTTGTTTGAGTCCGGGGCGATTAAGAGGAGGGGGTCCATTGAGGGGAAATCCACGGTTTCAGACTTTACCAATATCGAACAGACGAAAGGATATTCGATATTCAGTACTTTGATGCACGTAAAATGGAAGAACTCCAAAATTAACATTCTGGACACACCTGGTTCAGACGATTTTGTAGGAGAAGTTATCTCATCAATGAAGGTTGCGGATACAGCAATCATGATCTTAAATGGAGCCAACGGAGTAGAGGTCGGTACCGAAATTCTCTGGGAATACACACAAAAATTTAAAACGCCTACTATTATGGTGGTCAATCAAATGGATCACGATAAGGCGGACTACGAGGCTACATTAGAACAAGCAAAAAATAGATTTGGAGCCAAGGTATTACCTGTTCAATATACAACCAACGCAGGTGTAGGTTTCAATTCGATCATTGATGCATTGCGGATGGTGATGTATGTATTTAATGACGATGGAGGAAAACCGGAAAAGCACGATATTCCTGAGTCAGAAATGGCGAGAGCACAAGAGATGCACAATGCATTGGTTGAAGCTGCCGCTGAAAACGATGAGACGCTAATGGAAAAATTCTTTGAGGCAGGTTCGCTCAATGAATCCGAATTGGCTGAAGGTTTAACAATAGCACTAGCCAAACAAGAAATTTATCCAGTCTTTCTTTGTAGCTCAGAGAGAAATATGGGAAGCGGGAGAATCATGGGTTTTATAAATGATATTGCACCTAGTCCAGCTGACAGAGATGATGCCACCTTAGCAAATGGTTCAACACTCAAGTGTGATGCCAATGCAGATTTATCTTTGTTTATATATAAGACACTTTCCGAGCCACAGGTAGGAATGGTTAGTTACTTCAAGGTATATTCAGGTACACTGAATGCCGGAGAGGATCTGGTCAATCATGCCAATAGTGGAATAGAGCGGCTTAATCAAGTCTATGTCGCAGAAGGGAAAATTCGTAGCACAGTAAATAGTCTAATTGCTGGAGATATTGGGGTTACAGTGAAGTTGAAAAATTCTCATACCAATGACACCTTGCATCCTAAGGGGTCGGATATGGAGATTGAGCATATAGAATTCCCTTCACCTAGAATCAGGGCTGCTGTAAAACCAAGCAGCAAAGGCGAAATGGAAAAATTAATGAAGGCGCTTCATCAAATTGAAGAAGAAGATCCAACATTAATCGTGGAGCAATCTGCAAGCTTGAAGCAAACGATCTTGCATGGTCAAGGTCAATTGCATCTCGACATCATTAAGTATAGAGTTGAGAAAGTTAATAATCTTGAGATGGATTTTGAACAACCAAAGATTCCATACAGAGAGACGATTACAAAACTCGTCAACGAATCGTACAGGCACAAGAAGCAAAGTGGTGGTTCGGGACAGTTTGGAGAAGTACATATGCGTATCGAGCCATTTTATCAAGGCATGCCGCCGACAAGCGATTTATCGGTTCGGTCTGCAAGTGAAGAAGAATTGCCTTGGGGAGGGTTCATGATATTCCAATGGTGTATTGTGGGAGGTTCGATTGATAGTAAGTATATCAACGCAATTAAGAAAGGTATTATGCAACAGATGGAGGAAGGTCCACTGACTGGATCTCATTGTCAAAATATAAGGGTTAGTATTTACGATGGTAAAATGCATCCTGTGGATTCCAATGATATGGCTTTTATGATTGCTTCTGCTCAAGCCTTTAAAAATGCTTTCGAAAAATCTGCGCCTCAGTTACTTGAGCCAATCTACGATTTGGAAATCCTTTGTTCCGACACAGTTATGGGTGACGTCATGGGGGATTTACAAACGCGAAGGGCCATCATTCAAGGGATGGATTCCGAAGGGCACTATCAGAAAATAAAAGCGAAAGTGCCACTTTCTGAACTTTATCAATACTCTTCTTCATTGAGGTCTCTCACCCAAGGAAGAGCAAAGTTCACACGTGAATTTGCTGAGTATAATTCAGTGTCTCATGACATTCAACAAAAGATTGTCAACTCGTACAAATCAGAGTTACAAGAAGCCTGAATTAAAAGTATACTATTAACCGACCTGAGAGTATCCACCGAAAGGGGGTACTCTCTTTTTTTAATTAGTTTTCTGGGAAAACTAATTAAACCCGCCGAAGTTTTCGAAGAAAACGCAGGAGGGTAGTCCCCAGCATAGCGTGTCCCCAGCGATAGCGAGTCCCCAGCGAAAGCGTGTCTCCAGCGATAGCGTGTCCCCAGCGATAGCGTGTCCCCAGCGAAAGCGTGTCCCCAGCACCGCGTGTCCCCAGCGAT
>CALHKJ010000105.1 GCA_938033975.1 uncultured Saprospiraceae bacterium
CTTGGTCTCAATATGATATATTGAAGCTTACTAGCCTTTAATTTCTCTTCTGCTTTAAGCTTTGTACTTGCATAATGGCTAAAGAGCTCTATAGGAATGGGAGAATTTTCATTGATATTAAATGCATCTTCATAATTGAAAAATATACTAGGTGTTGAAATGTAGATAAATCTATTAATGTTAGATTTCTCAGCTTCAAAAATGAGGTTTTCTTGGGTGATAATATTTGCTTGTTGGAATTTTTCTAGTTTGCCCCAAGGAGCTGCCAAACTAGCACAGTTAATCACTACATCAATTTGATTATCAAATAATGACTTGACAAACAATTTATCAGTGAGGTCTCCTAAGGAATACTTTACTCTTTCGTGTTCGATTTTGTTGGGATGTGAAAATTTCCTTCCAGTTGCTAGAATTCTATACTCTGACTTGTTGTATGCCAAATATTTAACTAGCCTTGATCCTAAAAATCCAGTGGCGCCAGTCACTAAAACATTTAATGAAGATGAAGGATTGGGCATATGACTAGCAGTTATAGTAAAATTGACTAAATTGAAAATTCAATTGCGAATTTGCTCAAAATACTAAAATATAGATTCCTTCTAATTTTTTTCTTCATCATTCTGATGTTGCTTGCACTATGGAAAATTCCAAGTATGGAAGCAAATTATAATTCGAAGGACTATTTTCCTGTTGGTGATACCTTGGTTAGCAATTATCACAATTTTTCAAAAGAATTTGCAAGCGAAGCTGACCATTTATTGGTTGCATTTGAAAATGAGCCTGATGTCTTTGAATCAAAGTTTATAGACCAGTTAAATGCATTTGAGAAACATATTATTCAAGATTCTACGGTTAAAAAAATAACAGGAATTCATAATTATAAAGAATTGCTAAAAACTCCATTTGGTTTTTACCAAAGGTCGATTCTTACAAGTGACAAGGCAACATTTGCGGAAGCAAAAAAAAGATTTTTATCTGACCCAAGAACCAAAGGCCTACTCATTAATGAGGAGGCAAACTCGACTTGCTTAATCCTGCAGACTAAAAAGGAAGTATCAGATTCTTCCGCAAATCAATTGATTCAAAGAATACAGACAACTGCAAAAGAGCTTGAATTAGGAAGGCCTATAATCGGCGGCCGATTACATACCGAAACAAATTATGTATCTCAAGTTGAAAAAGAAAATCTAAAGTTGACTCCCATATTTATCTTGGTAGTTTCGATTGTGTTGTTATTCCTCTACCGTTCTTTGTTGGCCTCATTGTTACCCACATTTGGAATCTTGGTTGGTCTTGTATTACTTTATGGATATGCAGCTTGGATTGGTCGGGACATAAATATTGCAACCATTATGTTTCCAACTGTCATGGTGGTTGTTGGTATTTCAGATCTCATCCACCTTTACACCAAATATCAAGATGAACTGAAAAAAGGAAAAGAAAAAGTTTTAGCAATATCTGACACCTTATCCGAACTTAGAACCACCTTATTTTTAACTTCATTAACTACCGCAATTGGGTTCATTTGTGTTTCATTTTCAAAAATCCCATATGTGCACACATTTGGTTTGGATGCGGCAGTTGGTTCAGGTATTTCGTTTATGATTGCGCTGCTTTTAACACCTATTTTGCTTTATCATATTCCAATTAAGCATATAAGATTAAGAAGTAGAAATTGGAATCAGTTTCTTGATAAAATTTATTCATTCAGTCTAAGATTTTCAAGACCCATAATTCTATGTTCAATACTGCTAGGCTTGATTGGAATTTATGGCGCTTCTAAAATTGATACAAATAATAAAATACTTAGTTCCATTAGTGATAAGTCTCAATTAAAGAAAGATTTCAATTATTTCGAAAAAGAATTTTCGGGAGTTCGCACCTTGGAACTAATCTTTGAAATGAAAGAAGGACTCAAGATTAACAATCATAAGACCATCAGTGAAGTTGAAAAGATCGAATCTTATTTTAGTGCTTTGCCGGCCGTTGGAAATATATTATCACCAACTACTTTTTACAAATCGATTTATGATGCTAGTAATGGGCCACCTCTCAGCAACTACACTCTCCCACCCGATGAAAAAATCTTTGATAAATTAAGGAAAGCATCAAAGCTTATCAAAAACCCAATGTCCAATCAAGCACAAACAAAAGGTTTTATGAGTATAAAAATGAAAGATGTTGGGAGGAATGAAATGAATAAAATCTTAAATGGTTTTGACGATTGGCAAGAAAATAATTTGACGGATGGATCTTTTAATATCCAGGTTACGGGTAGACATTTCTTAATTGATACAACAAATAATTTGATGGTGCGATCGATGATGGAAGGCTTATTGGTTGCTTTAATGATTATATCAATCATCATCTTTTTCTTATTTAGAGAAATAAAACTTGTTCTATTATCCTTGATTCCTAACATACTCCCATTGATACTCACAGCTGGAACCATGGGCTTTTTAGGAATTGAATTGAATGGTTCGTCAGCAATTATTTTTACGATAGCATTTGTTATTGCTATTGACGACACGATTCATTTTTTAAAAAATATCGATATCTAAAAAATGATAGCTCAATCAAAAGTAAGGAGGAAGTCATTAGGCAAACCATGCTTCAAGCGGGTAAAGGGATTCTGATTACCAGCATTATATTGATATCAGGATACAGTATTTTATTACTTTCTGAATTTAGAGAAGCTTATTATCATGGAGTACTTATTTCGTTTACGATGATCTGGGCAATTTTGGCCGATCTATTTTTACTACCTATAATGCTAAGAAAATTTGCTTAGTCACTATTTAAAAAAATGGGATGCCTTAAAAAGACACCCCATAATAAGGTTATACATATGTAGAACCCTTCTCTAATTTCTTGAAGTTCTATCTGATAATGAATAATTTTTTCACCTTTGTTAAATCCCGATTATGAATTCTAACAAAATAAACACCTTCTGTTATTGATGTTGGAATTAGAATTTCCTCAACATGATTTTCTATAACATCAATTTCTTTTCTATATAATATCTTACCAATTTGATCAACTATAGTCATTTCAAATTGACCTTTGGTCTTATCATCAAACTCTAAGGTAATAACATCCAAAGCTGGATTTGGATAAAGAATTATCTCTGGATCAATTAGTGAGTTACTTGGTGAATTATTTGGATCTACATAAAAATCAGGACAGATAAGTTCACAAGTTACAACATGGATAGCAATCCATAATTGATCACATGAATCAGGATTCAAACAATCATCAATAACTAATTCAGTATCATTTACTTGAGAATAAGTACATCCTAATTGTCCTGGAGCTGCAGAGCATTTATCACCACTTCCACCGTTACCACCATTACCGTTTCCATTACCGTTTCCATTACCACCATTTCCTCCTCCAGATATAGGTAGCGGTGTACAGCCTACATAAATATGGGCTTCAGTAATATAGTGTCCTCCACCGTCAGTGTTTATAGTAATAACTGGTTGATTTCCATTCCAAGTAATTTCAGCGATGCCAACTAAATCTCCTAGACTTCCATTAGCTGCACATTGCCCAGGTGCACCTTCAAGAATATCTAAACTATATGTTTCTCCCACAGTTACAGGGGTTGTAAATCCCCATTGCAAGTTGTTTGCATTACTACATTCTTCAAGTTCATTAAAACATAAGCTAGATCCGTTTTTAGCCCATGATGTTCCACATTCTTCATCAATGTCATAAGAACAAGTACTAGTACAACCATCATTATAAACTAGGTCGACAGTGTAAGTACCTGGTAGAATTGGAGAAATACTTGGACTATTAGATATCAAACTACCATTTAAATACCATGCGTAGGTTGATATATTCGAGTCGTCTTCAACTTCTAAAGTTATCTCAGTTCCTTCACAACTATTAGTAGCAATAATTGAACATACTGGAGGTGTTTGAACACCAATAGTCAAAGAGCAAATGCTTGTACATCCATTTACATCCGTTATCTGAACTGAATATATCCCAGAGCCCCCGATAAATGCATCTCCAGTATGATCATCATAAACTCCATCTCCATTAAGGTCCCATTCAAAAATGTAAGGCATTGTTCCGCCAGCTCCTATTGCCAAAATGTTTGCAGTAACATTTTCACATAATTCAAATGGCCCTGTTAATTCGCAAGATAATGCTTCAGGTTGGCCTAAAATGATTTCACACTCATCCGTACATCCATTTGTATCAGTAACAACAACTGAATATCTTCCAGCTGCAAGACCAGTAATAGAAGCAGTAGTTGCTCCAGTTGACCATAGATATTCTATAGTTCCTGTTCCACCAGTAGCTGTAACTGTAGCTGTTCCATTACTATCTCCAAAACAAAGAGGATCGGTACCTTCGCAATTAGCTGATAGAGGCATTAATGGTTGAACAATTGTGACGCCACACTCAACTATACATCCATTTGCATCAGTAACCTCAACTGAATATCTTCCAGCTGCA
>CALHKJ010000106.1 GCA_938033975.1 uncultured Saprospiraceae bacterium
TTTCAAATTTTTTAGCGCATCAAAATACTTATTTAAGTTGATGGCTTTTTCTGAATTGAAAGCAGGTTCTCTATCCGCATCTTTACCAAGAAATGATGCGTTGGGAGTTTTTCCTGAACCGGAATTACAAGATGTGAGCAAGAGTAGTAATACGAATATTGAAATTGTCTTCATGGGAAATTGTATTTATAAAATTGCACCACGTTACATCAATTAAGATGCAAAACATATTTGACCATATCATCTTCTGGATATTTCTTCCATCCGTTCTTTTCAAAAAATTGCTGAGCAGTTTTATTTTTAAAATCAACATAACAAATCCAAAATTCTCCATCTAGTAGCTTGGTTCTGTCTAATAGCGCATTCAGAACTCGACTCCCAATTCCACTATTGCGTAAATTTGGTTTTACTGCTATGTTGGTAATGGCATAGGACTTATTATTTTCACTTGGGAATTTGATTCCTATAACTGCAATTAACTCACTCTCAATAAGTACTGCCAATTCTACACCCTCTTTATCTTGAAGAATGTGCTTTAACCAATCTTCATCTACAAAACCTATTGCTTGTTTTAACTTTGAATCTTCAAACCAAGCCTTATATTCCAAAAAATCCTGAGTTTCAAATTTTCTAAATTCTAGCTTCCCTTTTGAAAAAACCAAGTCCATTTTTAAATAGCTTATTTTGCCATCACATCAGTTTCCCAATCCACCAACGGGGATTCATAAAATTCTACACCCA
The DNA here is from genome assembly GCA_938033975.1 of uncultured Saprospiraceae bacterium. Lineage (GTDB taxonomy): Bacteria > Bacteroidota > Bacteroidia > Chitinophagales > Saprospiraceae > JAHDBF01. The sequence continues at coordinate 742 of CALHKJ010000106.1, forward strand.
TCTTTTGAAGGTAACTAGAGTGTTTAGCCAATCGTTTGCTATAATCTTCCCAAGAGCGATCAGCTGAAGGTGTCCAACCAACTTCAGCATAGCCTAGCAATCTAGGATATAAAAGATATTCTGCCTCATTAAGGTTAGAAACTGTCTCTGTCCATAATGGAGCCTCTATCCCAAGAATATTTTCTTTATTCAATCCTTCAATATAATTTTCGGGATCCCAGTCATAACCATTCTTTACATCTATGTAGGCAGCCCAGTGAAGACCGTAGGTACTGGTGCTGTCATATTGCATATCAAGGTAAGCTCTTTTGGCAGGAGACATGACAACCTTAGCTCCTTTGGCTTGACCTCTTGTTGCATTTTCAGGTGTGTGCCAGTGCTGTGCAACAGAATTAACAGGAATATCTCCAGCGGTAAATTCATCCCAACCCATCGGTGTCTTTCCATGCTTTTGAATTATTTCGACTGCCTTATTTATAAATACAAGATATTCATCTTCAGGCGTAACATGCGATTCATCACCGCCCAAATGAAAATAAGGACCTGGAGTAATGGCTGATATTTCGCCAATCACATCATCCAAAAATTTGTAGGTCAATTCTTTATCAACACAAAGAGTTGAAAACCCAACTTCTATTCCAGTATATAGTTCTCTCTCTTTACCATCACAATTTAGTTCTGGATATGAAGCCAATGCTGCATTTGTATGACCTGGCATATCAATCTCCGGCACAATGGTTATGAATCGATCTGCTGCATACTGCACTATCTCTTTGTAATCCTCTTGTGTAAAAAATCCACCGACTCCTCCACCTACTTCAGTACTTCCACCATGCTTGGTTAAGTTGGGCCAAGACTTAATTTCAATTCTCCAACCTTGATCATCTGAAAGATGTAAATGCAAATAATTGAATTTGTATAAGGCAATCATATCGATATGTTCTTTTACTTCTTCGACTGTAAAGAAATGACGTGATACATCTAGCATCGTACCTCTGTATTCAAAATTTGGTTCGTCAACTATCACTCCCGTTGGGATATAATTTCTTGTGGCTTCATTTTGTTGTTGCAGTAAGATAATTTGCTTAAGTGTCTGAAAAGCCCTAACAAAGCTTGTAGCTCCTCCTTCAATTTGAATAACATCTTCTCCGATAATCATTTTATAATTATCTGTTTTGTCATCATCTCCTTTGGCAAATAAAACTATTCCTTCAGGTGCATCCATAAGAGGTTCTACCTTTAGATCATATCCAGTTAGTAACTTCCATTCCTCTTTTACAAAATCACATGCTTTTTTACAAGCACCTGGCTCATAGAGATGATAAAGTGTAAGGTCTGGTTTTATCAAAAAGCTACTTCCATGGTCTTCCACAGAACTTGGTTTTGGAATAATAGGAACATCTGATAAAGAAGCTTTAGGTCGTTCTTCTTGACCACATGATACCAAGCCAATCGAAATTAAAATAAAACTGAAAAAAACTAAGGATAATTTGATTCGTGTCATTTGCATATAAGAATTAGTTGAGGCAAAATTTATTTTGAAAAGATAGACCAAATAATTCAATTTCGATGAACTTAAAAAATAAATTTGCAGGGATATCACGGATATATGAATTTAGCAGAGGAATACCACCTAAGAAAGGATCAATTTTTAAATGAAGCCGCAGAGCTTGACAAGAGATACAATCGTATTGGCATCATTCGTCTGATTCTATTCTTATTTGGTTTGGGTCTAGTAATTTATTTAGGACAGTCGAATACAGTCTATGGTGCAATAGCATTTTTCATTTTCATTGTATTGATTGTAAACTTTGTAATTTGGCACAACAAGATCAGACATCAGCAAAAGCATTTTGAGGCTCTTGCCAAAATCAATCAGAATGAGATAAATGCATTGCAAAATGACTTCTCTACTTTTGATGGAGGTGAAGAATTTATTGATGCAAATCACCCCTACACTTTTGACTTGGATTTTTTTGGTGAACATTCATTGTTTCAAATGTGTAACAGAACCGTAAGCGTTATTGGTAAAAATAATCTAGCTGAGAAATTATCTAAAACCATTCGTCACGATGAAATTCTCCAAAGACAAGAAGCCATAACTGAACTCAGCCATAAATTAGATTGGAATCAAGACTTTCAGGCTATTGGTGCAGACATTGAAGACAAACCAGAGCATCTTTCTATTCTGAATCAATGGTTGGAAGACCAAA
>CALHKJ010000107.1 GCA_938033975.1 uncultured Saprospiraceae bacterium
CAGTTCGTTCATTGTCATAATTGCCGATCTCATTCATTGTATCACAATCATACATTCTACCATTGATAATCGTGTACTTTACAGATTCAGAATTTCGAATATCGTCCAAAGGATTCTCTTCAAGAATGATGAAGTCTGCTAGCTTGCCTTCCTTTAGCGATCCCAATTGATGGTCGAGACCTAAGTACTCAGCTCCGTTGATTGTAGCACATTTCAGAGCATTATGATTGCTCATTCCTCCTTGTTGTATCATCCACAATTCCCAATGTGCTCCAAGTCCTTGTAATTGACCATGTGCTCCAAGATTGATCTTGACACCTTTATCAGCCAATTTCTTTAGCGACTTGGAAGTAAGTATATGTCCATTTTCATATTCTTCTTCTGGTATCATTACTCTGTGTCGCGCACGACTATCTATAACACTTCTTGGTGTAAAGTTGAGCAGTCTTTCCTTATTGAACACGTCAGTGTGTTGATACCAATAATATTCCCCAGACATCGATCCATAGTTTACAACCAAAGTGGGTGTATTGTGTGCTTTGGTGTTTGCCCAAAATTCAGTAATATCCTTATAAAGAGGAACGACAGGGATATTGTGCTCGACACCAGTGTGTCCATCCATGACCATGCTCATGTTATGGAAGAAAAATGAACCACCCTCCGGCGTCACCAAAATATTTTCTTCTCTGGCTGCCTGAATGATCTGTTGCCTTTGATCTCTTCTTGGTTGATTATATGACTTAACGGAGAATGCACCATAGGCTTTTGTTCTTCGTATTGCTGATCTTGCATCTTCAATACTGTTTACCTTTGCCTTGAAATCACCGTCAGCACCGTACAAGATTGTTCCAGTACTAAACAATCTAGGCCCTATCATTTCTCCACTTTTGATTAATTCGCTTTGCGCGAATACCATTTCGGTATTCGCAGAAGGGTCATGAGATGTTGTAACACCATAGGCTAAATTTGCATAATACTCCCATTGCTTCTTAGGGCTCAGGCCATATCGAAAGTTGCCGCTATGAGCATGTGCGTCTACGATGCCAGGCATGATTGTATGTCCTTGACAATCAATCACCTTTGCTGAACCTATATCTACATTACCAGTTCCAATTGATTTGATTACATTTTCTTCTACAATGATCGTCCCATTTTCAATCACCTCATCTCCTTCCATCGTAATGATTCGTGCATTGGTAAAAGCAAGAAGACCTTTAGGCTTATCCATTTCCAATTCGAGATCAATCTTTACGCCCACAGAATCCATAGGAGGCAATTCTATATCTTGATCTCCTTGAAGGAAAGCGAAGCGATCAGTCAACTCATCTGTGAAGTATTCGTTGGCTAAAGTCCAATGTAATTTCTTACTATCACTTGACCAATGTATGTTGATCCCAGCATCTCTTGCAACTTGTGCTACGGGAACCGCTTTTGTTTCACTTGTCAAACCAATCTTCTGCCCAGCTGAAGGGAAAGGAGCTACATATACTTTAAATAGCTCCGACCAAGCAACCCATTGATTATCTGGACTAATCACATAGCGTTGAGAATATTTTCCGTCAAAATGCTCCTTCATATCTTGTCCTTCAAGATTTACAGACTTAAAACTCTTAGTCAGGCTTCCAAAAATGTATCCTCCAGTTTGAAAGAAGATTCGTTTGCCATCTGCACTAAAACTTGGATACTCTCCATTCGGTGTTACAAAGTGATGTTCTCCAGAAGTAAGATCAATTCTATAGATACCAGATTTTTTTCCATGCAAATATCCTTGATGACTATTGCCACCCTCTTTTCTGTACACCAAACTTTTACCATCAGGAGAAAAACTTGGTGTTCTAAATATTCCCTTTTTGTGGCTGACAGTTTCTACTGCATCAGATTTCATATTTCTAATGTGGATTGCTCCCATCTTTTCATCATCCCAAGAAACATAAGCCATTCTATTCCCATCCAATGTAAAAGCGGGTTCAAATTCGAAATCCGTAGACTCACTCAATCGTTTTGCCCTCCCACTTTTAATATTTTTCTTCCACAGATAGCCCGCTGCATTAAACACAAGCTCTTCACCATTTGGAGTGGTAACAGCATTCCGAATTACTTTCGCCTCAAACTTTTCTGTAAATGCATCATTTTGAAATTGAATGGTTTCGGCCGCTTGAGTTTTTACCTTTACGGTAAATGGGATTTCCGTTTTTTCACCAGACTCTACATTCACTTTCCAAATTTTTCCCAATCCATAAATAACGATATGCTTATCATCTGGCATCCAATCAAAGCCTGGATATAAACCAAAAATGGCCCAAGCTTCTTGTTGATCTTTACTCAAGTGATCAAAGATTGGATATTCTTCACCCGTCTCAAGATCATGGGTAAACAGCACCGTCTTGGTTCTTACCCTTTTAATAAAAGCCAAGTTCTTTCCATCATTTGACACTTGTGGTCTCACTGCTCCTCCTGGTCCTGTAACTACATTTGCGATTTCTCCCTTTTCTCTATCATATGATTTGATGACATAAATCTGACTATTAGGATCTTTATTATATTGAAAATAACCACCCGGATAAACATCTTCACAATAATATATCATCTTACCGTCAGGAGAAACAACTGGCTCATTTAGATCTTGTTGATCATTTTTTCTTTTTGTCAATTGAATGCCGGATCCACCGCTGATGTGGTACATCCA
>CALHKJ010000108.1 GCA_938033975.1 uncultured Saprospiraceae bacterium
GTCACCAGCCATACCTGTTGTAAATGGAATACCGTCATTTACTGTAGAACCAGGATAATCGTAAGCAAGCGTAGCATCTCTTCTTCCTGTATCTCCATTAGATTCAAAAACATCTCTCACCCAAGGATTTATGACATGGCCAAGATCTGGTGATTGAGTTGGCGGTGCATACTCAATAACAAAATTTCCTTGAGTACCAGCATTTGGAATATCTTGTCCCCAGACGAAATTTCCATTTCCAATTGGGTGATACTGAAGTTCGAAAATAGATTCTGAATTGTTTTCATTCACTTGTGTAAAGTTATCAGAATACTGACCCAATGGAAGTAAACTAAAATTACCACTATTGACAACTGCCATAAAGGCTGTTGCTGCCGCTGAATATTCATTGGTTCCTAGCAATCCACTTCTATACAAAAGACTTTTACCTTTCAATGCAGATGCACTCCATTTCGTAGGCCTACCCAAATCCGATTCACTCCATGAATCAGGAAGCAAATTTTCAGCTTGCTCAAGATCACTCACAATTTGATTCCAAATCATATCCACACCCGTTTGAGTTGGAAATAATTCAGCATCATTAGATGGGTCAGGAGTCTTGGTAACCAATGGAATATCCCCGTACATGTTAGTAAGATAAAAATAGGTAAATGCTCTAAAGAAATATGCTTGACCAAGAACAGCATTTCTTATTACTTCATCATCAACATTTTCTGCATTTACATTTTCCAAAATGGCATTGGCACGCAGTATGCATTTGTAGCTTTCTTGATATGGCTCTAATGCCCATCTCGTTGTACCATCAGCTTGACCATCAAAAGTAGAAAGTGCTGTATTACTTCCATTTGGAATAATGTTCATGGCATCCGTTCTTAGTAGGGCTCCAACGTGGGTAATTCTACCCCAGTGGAAGGTTCCTGTGAATGGATGGTACATACCATTGACTGCTAATTGAGCATCTGTTGCATTTCGCCAAAATGATACTGTCGAGATTTCATTTGGATTGGCTTGATCCAAGATATCATCTCCACAACCAAAAGGCAACATAAGGCAAAAACCTATTAAGGCTATTGATATACTATGTTTTATTTTCATGATTATTTTTTTTGTTGTTTAAAAGTTGAAATCTAATCCAAAGAGTACACTTCTTGCATTTGGATAAGCTCTAATATCTATCCCTCTACCTGTGATAGAGTTGACTGTTGGTCTAAAACCAAAGAAACCATCGTTCTCATTTGAACGTGCACCATTGGTAGAGGCTACATCAGGATCATATCCTGAATAATCAGTTAAAACAAATACATTTTGAGCTGTTACGGAAAGTCTGATTCCTTCTACACCAGTAATATTGATAAGACTACCCAAATCATAACCTACAGAAAGATTTTTTAATCTAAAGTAAGAACCATCTTCAACAAAAAATGAATTTGGTGGTCTACCTACTGCAGATGCCTTAGGAAGTGTGCCAGAAGTATTCTCCGGTGTCCATCTATCAAGAACATCTGTAAGCTTATTTCCATCAGGAAATAAGGTATTGAAAGATTTAGCTTGGTTGTAGATTTCATTTCCTTGCACTCCGTTGAAGAAAGCACCAAAGTCAAAATTCTTGTATGAACCACTTAGGTTAAGTCCATAAGTAAAGTCTGGAACTGGACTTCCTAAAATTTTCAAGTCAGGACCTTCAACTCCATCCTCATCAACAAAGACAAATTCACCTGTTGCTGGATCTATCCCAGTTGTTTCAAATCCATAAAATGAACCAGGTGCTTCACCCTCTCTAAAGATGTTTACACTTTGCAAATTTTCATTTACAGAAGGACCAAAGAATTCATTTGGAAGCGCATCTAAGACACTACTCTGAGTTCCAATATTGAATCCAATATTGTATTGAAAATCACCAGTTGATTTTCTATAATCTATTTCAAATTCTAATCCTTTGTTCAACAAACCACCTGCGTTCTGAATTACAGGAACACTCGTACCATTTGATGCTGGAATCGGCACTGCAACCAATAATTCGTCAATATCTTTGATATAATATTCGATTGACCCTCCAATTCTACCTTCGTATAATTCGAAATCAGCTCCGATATTTGTGGTTGCTGAAGTCTCCCATCTTAGGTTTTCGTTGGCAAATGAGGTCTGTGCAAATCCTGGTAAGATGGCATTTCCGAATGATGCCGCGGAGGTAGTACGGAAAGTTGATTGGTACAAATAGTTACCAACATTCTGTGCACCTAATTGACCATATCCTGCTCTAAGCTTCAATGAAGAAATCACACCTGAGTCAGGAAAGAAACTTTCGTTACTTACTCTCCATCCTATTGAAAATGATGGGAAGATTCCTGATCTAAATCCTGGTGAAAATTTTGAAGACTCATCTCTTCTCAATGTTGCGGTCAACAAATATTTATTCTGGAATGCATAATTGATTCTACCGAAAGCTGACAACAAGGCATCTACCTCTCTAATTCCTGCACTACCTAATATATTATTGGTCCCTGCAGCGCCAATTGTTGATATTTCATCTGAAGGTAGATTCCCTACATAAGTACCCAAAACATCAAAATTAGAAACAATTCTACTTGTACCTACTAGTAATCCAATATCGTGGTCACCAAAGTCATTTCTATATGAAAGCGTAGGCTCAATCTGAGTTCTCAAGGTTTCTGATCTTACATGTGTCAAATCATTTTGAGGATTTGAATTGAATCTTGCATCTGTATCACTCATGAAGAAAGCCGGACGGAAGGTTCTTTTAAATCCATTTGTATACTCTGCTCCTATACTCACCTTAGCAGTCAATCCATCTATGATCTCATAAGCTGCACTTAGGTTACCCAATAAGTTTCTTCTTGTATCGAGGTTGTCTTCTAGAGACGCCAAGGCATAATTGTTGATTCCTCCGAAACCTGTAAGATCTCTATTTGGAGCTTCAAATCCACCTAGGTTGTCTGGATTTTCTAATCTCAAAATTGGAGCAGTAGCTGCTTCAAAACCAAACCATTCATTTTCTTGAGTTTGTGTTTGTGACAAACCTAAAGATTGTGAAACTGTCAATCGACCCAAATCAAAAGAGCTATTTCCTCTAACATTAAATCTATCAAAACCTGATCCAACTAGGATACCATCTTGCTTGAAGTAATTGGTTGAGATATAATATTTTGAATTGTCTCCACCTCCAGAAACTGAAAATCCTAAATCGTTCATAGAACCATTCTGAAAACTTTCATCCTGCCAATCTGTGTAGATCAATCTTCCATTCTCCATAAAATTGGATCTGTCAATTTTGAATCCAGTAGCATCATTCTCTTCAAGATCATCCCTAAAATCCAAAAACTGTTCGCTGTTCAAAAATTCCAAACGCTTACTTGGAGCTTCGAATCCGGTTTTTAAACTTACTGAGACACTTGTTTTGTTATCACTGTTTCCTGACTTTGTCGTAATTAACACAACTCCATTTGAAGCTCTCGATCCATATATCGCAGCTGAAGATGCATCTTTCAATACCTCTATTGATTCTATGTCATTAGGGTTGATGAAATTCATATTTTCAGCAAAGGTTCCATCAATTACATACAATGGAAATGTATTTGTCAATGAACCCACTCCTCTTACAAATACGTTTGCCGGTGCACCAGGTTGACCTCCAAAGCTTTCAACCTGAATTCCGGGTAACTTACCTTGAAGTGCTGCGGTAGGATTACCGGTTACAATTTGGGTTAACTCTGATCCTTTGATAGATGCGATTGCTCCAGTAAGATCACTTTTTTTCTGAACCCCATATCCCACTACAATAATTTCATCAAGAAATTCAGAACTGCTACTCATGGAAACCAAGAGGTTTGTTTTTCCATCTAAAGTAATGGTTTGTGTTTGGTATCCGAGGTATGAAATTTGGATTTCATTACCACCTTTTACATCCAGGCTAAAATTCCCGTCAATATCTGTAATGGTACCAATCTCTGTACCCTTTACAAGGACATTGGCTCCAATTACTCCATCACCATTTTCATCGCTTACAGTTCCTGACACCATTTGTGCTTGAACTGAGATACTGGTAAAAAAAAGCAAAATAAATGCTAACTTTTTAAATATCCATTTTGGTCTTTGTAACCGCATTGGATTTAGTAATTTTTTCATAGTTGATATTTAAGTGGTTAAGTAGTTTTAACTTAATTATAGACTGATAGATAAGTTGTCAAAGTGATTTTCTAATTATTAATTCAATCGGAATAATTTCCTTAATAAGCTCTTTATTCTTGATGTACTGTGATGCCCTTTTGGCCATCACTTTAAAATCTGTTGAAAATGTTGTAATCCCACCTTCAATGATTTCTTTGACTGGTGAGTCGTTGTGAGATAGTATGCCTATGTCTTCTCCAATTTCATAATTTGCTTCTTTAGCATCTTTGATGATTGGCCATAGGTCTCCATCACCCACTGTAAAATAGACTGCGTTTTTTTGAAGTTGATTGGCCTCATATTCTTCGTAAATCTCAAAGGAGATACCTTCAATGGAGCAAAATTTTTGAAAAGCTTTTTTAATCCCAATTGGATAATCTGAACCATCCTTGAAATAAAATATTATCTTTTCAAACTTATTGAATCGATGTTTCAACTCTTCGAAAATATTATTTAGAGTTAGCTCAAATTCTTGTGTTATGTGCGCAACATTGTCATTCAAATATTGATATCTATCTACAATTAATAATTTTTTATCTGGAAATTGAGAAAGTTGCATACCAGCTTCCTGACTTTGGATCGGAGCAACAACATAGAACCCGTACTTCATTTTGATATTCTCCAAAATGCTTCTATACATATCCATATTATTGTGATGGAAAAACACATCAATATTATAGCGTGTACCAAGTGATTTGCGCAAGGTATTGTAGAAAGTCTGCTGGAAGGTCTGAAAACCATACATCACCAAAGCCAAATTCATCTTTATATCCAAATCTTCATTTGAAATATAGTAACCAAGACCATGTTTTGAATTTACAATCCCTCTTTCTCGCAATGCATTGTAAGCCTTAACAATTGTTTCACGAGCAAAACCTAATTCATTAGCAAGTTGATTGATTGATGGTAGTGTGCTTCCTTTGATAAGTATTTCTTCCTCTATACTGTTGCTTATTCCAGCAATGATACGTTCATGCTTGGTGTACCCAGATATACTGTCTAGCTCTTTTATGTGAGAAATTAAACGCTCCATCAATTTGGTTTTAGTTAACTGTACTATGCTGTACTATTACGTATTTAACTAAATCTAATAAAAAAATTTAATTTTTATGTGCGATTTTGATGCAAATTCTTATTGCACCACAAGCCCCTAAGTGGAAATATAATTTTGTATAAGAAAAAATGTTTTGTGTTAATCCCTTAGAATCAAGAATTCCTGTTGTATTATCTCCCTTTCTTGAACCCAAACTTTAGTGGGTTACCAATGGACTTTTTCAAGCAAAACAACAGTTCATTAATGAAAAAACTTGCTAAATATTAAATACTTCATTTCCCTTTCCTGAGGTGATCAATCCCAAAGATATTGGGACTTGAAAGAATTAGATTGATGGTATGAGAGAGATAAAAGAAATCAAGATTTCGCCGCAAAATTCCGAAGTCTCTTCAAGAAAGGAGAGGCAAAGATAAAGTCAGACAGCATTTCATTTTCGCTTTCCAATACCTCATCCTTATTTCCTTGCCAAGCAAGTTTGCCCATATGAAGTAGGCAGATATTTTCACCAATTTCCATCACAGAGTTCATATCGTGTGTATTGATGACAGTAGTAATATTGAATTCCTTGGTGATATCACTAATGAGATCATCAATAGTGATTGCAGTTTTTGGATCAAGCCCTGAATTGGGTTCATCAACAAAAAGATATTTGGGATTAAGAACAATGGCTCTGGCTATACCAACACGTTTTTGCATACCACCACTAATCTCAGACGGAAACTTATTATTGATGCCTTCCATCTCTACTCTACTCAGACAATAGTTGACTCGCTCCTTTTTTTCCTTCATAGTTTTTCCAGAAAACATATCAAGTGGAAATCTGATATTCTCTTCAATAGTCATGGAATCAAAAAGTGCGTTTCCTTGGAAAAGCATTCCAACATCCATTCTTAATTTCTGTAATTCTTTTTTGTTTAAGTCATTGAAGCAAACATCATCATACCAGATTTTGCCTTCACTTGGTTGGAGGAGCCCTACTAATAATTTAAGCAATACCGTTTTACCAGCACCCGACTTACCAATGATTAGATTGGTCTTCCCTGTTTCGAAAGTAAAATCGATACCTTTTAAAACATGGTGTTCTCCAAAAGACTTATGTATTCCTTCTACTCTAATCATATCAAATGGTTAATACTAATGCAATGATAAAATCAGCAATAAGAATTAATATATCACTATATACTACAGCTCTAGTGCTCGCTTCTCCCAATTCGATCGAACCACCTTTTACAAAGTAGCCTTGATAACAGGATACAGAAGTAAGGATATAAGCAAAAACAAAGGCTTTGACATACATCATTAAAACATTGTATGGAACAAAGAATGATCTCAATCCTTTGATGTATGCTTCCTCGGTCAATGCTCCAGTAGCCATTGAGGCAAGAAATCCGCCCATTATTCCAACTACTGCACTGATACTTACAAGAATTGGAATGACAATCATTGCAGCGATAATCTTAGGCATAATAATATATGCAGAGGTATTGACACCCATCACCTCCATGGCATCAATGTGTTCCTTTTGACGCATCCCACCAATTTCTGCTGCCATATTGGATCCGACTTTTCCGGCAAGGACCAGACAAGTAATGGTTGCTGCCAATTCTATAATCTCCATATCTCGTACTACATAACCTATATAGTAATCAGGAATCAAGCCACCAGAAAGTTGATAAGAAAATTGAACGGCTGTTACCGCTCCAATAAAAAGAGAAATAATGACAACAATTAACAATGAACCTATCCCGATATCATACATCTGCCGTATGATTTCTTTGTAGTACATTGACATGTTCTCTGGTCTCTTGTAAATATCTTTTTGCCAAGCAACAAATTTGCCGACATGGAAAAAGACACTTTTTTCAGAATTAAAAAGCTGTGAAAGCATGCGACAAAAATAAGCTATTTTTTATTAGATAAGGCGCTTCCGCAAATAAGTCCCGCTCCTTTACAATTTTCTTCTATTTTTGAAAAATGAATAAAACAGCAGTAATAACAGGCGCTACAAAAGGAATTGGTAGAGCCATAGCCGAAAGATTTGCAAAAGAGGGATATAATTTGGCTGTAAACTCGAGAAACGAAGCAGATTTAAAAGAGATGAAGGCCACATTTGCGGAAGCATATCCTGAGATGAAAGTTGATGTCAAGGTCTGTGACATGAGTGTAAAATCTCAAGTGCTAGAATTTGGTGAATGGGCTAAAACTGAATTAGATAGTATAGATGTTCTGGTCAATAATGCTGGATTTTTTATTCCTGGAACTATTGTAGAAGAGGAAGATGGAGCGCTTGAAGCCATGATAAATACCAATCTGTACAGTGCTTATTATCTCAGTCGATCTCTTGTTGGTAATATGATTTCAGCCAACAAAGGCCATGTTTTCAATATTTGTTCGATCGCAAGCATCATTGCTTATCCAAATGGTGGTTCTTATAGTATTTCAAAATTTGCGATGCTGGGTTTTTCAAAAGTATTGAGAGAAGAACTGAAGGAGACGGGTGTAAAAGTGACCTCTATCCTACCCGGTGCGACTTGGTCAAATTCTTGGCAAGGTGTCGATCTACCGACTGCAAGGCTTATGCAAGCCAATGATGTCGCTGAGGCTGTAATTTCGGCAACCAGAATGAGTCCATCTGCCGTGGTTGAGGAGATAATATTAAGACCACAATTGGGAGATCTCTAGTCAAATAGTGATTTGGAGATTGCCTCTTCATGTAATAATAGGTTACGCTTCAGTTCCACACCATAGGCATAGCCGGTAAGGCTTCCATCACTGCCTATCACTCGATGGCAAGGCAAAATAATAGCAATTGGATTGGCTCCATTGGCTGCACCAACCGCTCTCACTGAGTTGGGGTTCCCTATTTCATTGGCCAGTTTTTGATAACTGACCGTAGTTCCGTATTCAATAAAAGATAATTCCTTCCAAATTTGGTGTTGAAAATCAGTTCCTTCCTTGATATCAATAGGAACATTGAATCTTCGGAGCACCTTTCGGAAATATCTTTCTAGTTCAGAAACGGCCTGATTGGTGATTTCTGAAGGATTTTGATCTGATTGTGAGAAATCTTCAGAAACCAATTTTACTCCAGAAATTCCTTTGTCTGTGGCGGTAATTCGCCAAATACCATACTTTGAGGCAAAATATTCTATAAATTCTTTCATTGGGGCAGAAATAAAATAGCAATATCGCACATTAATTTTGGTCTAATAAAAAAAGACTCTAAATTTGCCGACCGTGAAAGCAATTTCACAACCACCGACTAATCCAACTTTAAACTAAACGATAAATCGGTAGGTGCCTTAGCTCAGTTGGTAGAGCAATGGACTGAAAATCCATGTGTCCCTGGTTCGATTCCTGGAGGCACCACAAAGACC
>CALHKJ010000109.1 GCA_938033975.1 uncultured Saprospiraceae bacterium
GGACAAAAACAATTGTAAGTGATTTACCTGTAGATAAATACAATATAGATGATGGATATAATATAAATGAAATTCCATATGATGAATCATTTCATCCAGTGCAGGGTAGTATGTTTACAACTGAAGCTGGAGGTTCAGTAATTGTAGACAATGAGGGAAAGTCCCATATTTTCTTTGGGCGAATGTTTGTGATGGATACAGTTTTGACTGATGGTATTTATATCTTTTATCCTGGTACTGCCGGAATTGCTTATTGGAATGAAAGTTATGAAACAGATTCAATTGCTTTGATTGCAAATGTTGAAGATTTAAATGGTAATGGTGTAATTGACATAGATGCAGGTATTGCAAGGTATGGAGTAAGTGGTATCACATCTCAGACCAGTCCTGGAATAGATGATGATGGAAATCTTTATTTAGCTTATGCAGCAATTACCGAGGGCGCGGAATTTGTAGATCCGGCAGATGGTCAACAGTACAGACATATTTATGTAGTCAAGTCATCAGACAATGGTGAAACCTGGGGAGCGCCAATTAACATAATTGATCCAGACAACGCCTCGTTTATAGAAGCAGTGTATCCACACATGGCAAAACGAGTAGATGATCAAGTCCATATAATATATCAGCGCGATTTTAGGCCAGGAATTGCTGTAATCGGTGATGAGGATCCATATGGAGACAATGATATTATCTATTTTGGTTTAGATGTAGAAGATATACTAAGTACTATTGATAATGTAAGCCGCCTTTCGGCAAATGTCAAACTTGCTCCAAATCCTGCATGTTCTCAAACAAATGTCATTTGGGAAACTCCAAATACTGAACCAACCAGCTTGATTATTTATAATGGCTCAGGACAGATAGTTTTAAGCAAACAAATTCAGTCTAATCAAACTCGATATGAAATTTCAATAGAAGACTTTCCAAAAGGAATTTATTTCGTCAGATTGAATTTGGGGAATCACTTTGTGGTTGAAAAACTTGTGAAGATCTAAATAGGCTAGCTTCTGGAAATTCACAAAACATCATTTGAGTATTATATATATCCAAAAGGGTTGTGGTTCCATATGGCTATTTAACATAATATTAATTATGGGCAAAAGGAGCCTGGAGAGCCTATGGGGATTAATCAAGTTTTAATTCTTATTCGAAGTGTTTAAAGAGCTCAGCTTTCAAAATCTTTTTCTTTTTCAACTTATCAGAATTCTTATCCAGAAGTTTTCTAGTGACCTTAATTTGCTCCTGAGTCATTTTAAAGATTCGCTTATACTTGCTTTCAGATTTTCTTTTTATCAGGCGTTCTTTATTCTTGGTCTCAATCAAATCCATAAATTCCGTCAATAATCGAATACTTTCTTTTTTTCCAAATTCCCATCTTGCTATCAGAGCATAATTTCCGTTGATTGTTTCTAAATCTTCAAACATATCATCCACGTCATCATTTACCTCTGTAATCAAGTCAAAGTATCTCCAATCTGCTAGAATGTATTTTTGATCTAGATTAACTGATTGATCATATATAATTTGTCTCATTAAGCGGACATCACATGACTTGTAGTAATAAAAATATTCAATAGAGCCTTCAGTTGGCAATTTTCCGGATCTGAGGTTAAGCTCATGTTTTTGATACTTCAGGATATGTTTTGAATATTCACCAAGTTTTGATTTTGGAACACCACAAACAAGCATAGCATGGTGAATATTTTTCCAATAAGACTTCAAATCTGTTTTGGTGACATTCCAATTGCTTTCTAGGTGTTCATCCAGTTTATAGATTGTTATTTGAAGCTTTATCAGATTCTTATATAAAGTCTTTCTATTTGGGACCTTGCCATCCTTCATAAGTTTGGGCAACTGCCTGTATTCGAAAAGAGCTTTGATTTTCTTTTTCATAAACTTGATATGTTTTCCAGCTGCAAACTTATCATTATTTTTTAGTTTTGAAAAGGAGAGTCTGAGCCTAAAACACTTCGATTTCAAAGGTAAAAGCCCTACTCCTGTTGGGTTTGGACCACTACTCTACTATCACTTTTAATTTTCTTTTGAGCGATAAATCCAAGCTTAAGTAATGAAATTAAAATTAGCCAGCTGAAATATCTATTTGAGTCCAAAAGGTCAACCATCTTATCTCCTATTGTATCACGTCCATAAATGGTGAATACTAAAAATAAACCAAGCATGATGGTACTTATAAAAGTGATATGACCTCCTGCATGAATGTCTGATTTTAATGTCAGCAAAATAAGAATCATGGCAGGAGTAAACAGCAACATAGAATATTTCATTTGATGAGGAAAAATTAGCACGCAAACCAATAAGCTTATACTGATTTCTAAAATTGACAGCTTATCAGTTGTCTTTCTGTAGAGACTCCAGAGAAACATGATTAATACTATCCTGAAAAAATTTACGATAATAGAAACCCATTTAGTTTGTACGTCAGTACTGGAAACAAAGCCTGTTAACAGTTCTGTGTATTTCAAAAGAAAGCCGTTTAAGGATATGACCGTATGACTTGATTCAACACCAAATCGGTTGCCAAATGGATTAATGGTTTTTATCCAATCAATCCATAATACTTGATTACTAGTGTGTGTATTTAAAAGGCCTGGAAATAAAGAAATACTTAATAGCACAATAAAAACCAATGCGATTAATTTGTATTTCTTTTTGACAAAAAGCCACAATAAAAATATTCCAGGAAGTAATTTCATCATGATACCGAAGGCTAAAACAAAAACGGCTTTAAGTTCTTTTTTATGGTTCATTAAATGGCAAAATTCCAAGCTGGTCCATAACATGACAATAGTCATTTGACCTAATTGAATGTTGTGATCTATCATGCCCATGCATGACAACAAAATCAAAAGCATTAATTGCCTTGGCTTTATCTTCATTAAAATACTTGCTTCTAAAAAATCATAGAGCAAAAAAAGTATTCGAATGAATAGAATAAAATTAAAAATTGCCCATAATACACGTCCGACAGGTTCTTCCACTAAGCTTAATGGTGCAAAGATTAAAATCGAAGGAGGCGGATATAGGTAGTATGGATACATATTGTCTCCGCGTAAGAAAACATTTGCCGCTTTTAAGTAGATATGAATATCTCCTTCGGGTCTTTGAAAAGACCTTATGCAACAGATAAGTAAATAGATCAAAAATGGTGGCCAGTACTTTCGGATTGTTTCTTTCATGCAATAGCAACGAGCTGCTATTCATGTTATTGAATCCCTCAAGTCGCAACAATGACTTGAATGAATTTGAACAAATTCTTTTTTTATTTTAAATGTTTTATGCTACTTAAGGGCACGGGTTTGGATTCAGGTAATGTACTTGATTGATGTCCTTCATGCATTGCTTTGAAAGCTTAATTGAAGCCGATTCAATGTTTTCTTTTAGTTGGGTCAGATTGGTTGCACCAATAATATTACTAGCCAAAAATGACCTATCATTTACGAATGATAAGGACATTTTAGTCATGGGCATGTCGTGATCTTGGGCAATCTTCAAGTATTTTTCGGATACTTGCAATTGATGAGCTTTATTGTATCTGGTCATATAGGAATTGAATTTATTCATCCTATTTTCTGGTTTGTCAAGTTTGAGATTGTACTTTCCAGTCAATAGCCCCATAGCTAATGGTGAGTAAGCAAGAAGAGGGATATTTTCCCTTAGTGAGACTTCAGACATGCCATATTCATAAGTTCTATTAAGCAGTGAATAGGCATTTTGAATAGACA
>CALHKJ010000110.1 GCA_938033975.1 uncultured Saprospiraceae bacterium
TCAAAAAGAAATTGATCAAGCGAAAACTAGAAAAGATAAAGGCTGGAAAAATTGAGACGGAATACCGTATGAAATTTCCTAGTTAATATCGCTGCTAATAGGCCTCGAAAGCCTACTTTTACAAAAAATTATTCTTTATGATTTCTTTGATGACGATGCCAGACTTTGCATCATCTGCAGTTTGGTTAAGCCTACTAACCTTAACATTTCTTGAGATTGTTCTTGGTGTGGATAATATCATATTTATATCCATTACAGCAAGTAAATTACCAGAAGATCAACAGAAAAAGGCAACTAACATTGGATTGGTCTTGGCCATGGTAATGAGGATTGCTTTGCTATTTGGAATTTCATGGTTAATTGCGATGGAAAATCCGTTTTTTAAGTTTGATTTTTGGGGAATCAAAGGAGCCATTTCAGGCCAAGCTTTGATATTGATTGCTGGAGGAATATTTCTTTTATATAAAAGTGTAACTGAGATCCACCACAAACTGGAAGGAGATGAGCATGGTGAAGGAGGAAAAGGTAAGTTGATAAGCATGCAAAAAGCTATCGTACAAATTACACTTATCAATATTGTATTTTCATTTGATTCCATATTGACAGCGGTTGGTATGACTCAAGGAGTGGAAGGAGCATTAATAATTATGATTATTGCTGTTGTTGTTTCAGTTATAATCATGATGTTGTTTGCAGTACCAGTTGGAAGATTTGTCAACAAGCATCCTACTATTCAAATGTTGGGACTTTCATTTTTGATCCTGATTGGTTTTATGTTGATATTAGAGGGAGCGCATCTTGGGCATGTTACAGTTGCTGGAAATGAACTAAGCTCAATTCCTAAAGGTTATTTGTACTTTGCCATTGCATTTTCTTTGTTGGTAGAATTTTTGAATATCAGATTGCGTTCTAGAAAGAAGAATAAGACTGTACAATTGCATGGTGCAACTGAAACAGCAAAATCGAAAGGCCTCATTTAAAACTAACTAAATATTTTATTAGATGAATTTTAATTTAAAAAGACCAATCGTATTTTTTGATATCGAAGCAACAGGACTAAATGTTTTGCGCGATAAAATAGTACAGATTGCTCTGATAAAATATTCACCGAATGTTGCAGAGCCAGAGGAATTGGAGATGATGATTAACCCAGGTATTCCTATTTCAGAAGAAGCAATGAATGTTCATGGAATCACACCAGAGATGCTAAAGAATAAACCCACTTTTCAGCAGGTGTCTCAGCAAATTTATGACTTTATAGGAGATGCAGATCTGGCTGGTTACAATTCAGATCGTTATGACATTCCTATGTTGATGGAAGAGTTTGCTCGAGTAGGGATGGAGTTAAATATTGACAATAGAAACAATGTTGATGTTCAGAAGATATTTTATATGATGGAACCTAGGACTTTAAAGGCTGCATTAAGATTGTATTGTGGGAAAGAATTGGAAGGTGCCCATGATGCATTGGCAGATGTAAGGGCAACGGTAGATGTATTAAGAGGTCAACTAGAACGATATAAAGATGTTGACTTTGAAGATGGAGACGGTTATGTTACTAAGACTCCGATAAGAAATGATATTCAAGCTTTGAGTAGTTTTACAAGTAATACAAGAACGGTTGATGCTACACAAAGATTAAAATACGATCCTAATGGAACCATTGTTTTTAACTTTGGAAAATACATAGGTAAGCCAGTTGCCAAACTGCTCTATGAGGATAAACAATACTATAATTGGATTTTAGAAAAAGACTTTTCATCTCAAGTAAAGCAAATTGTAAAAAAGCTTGTAAAAGATTATGAAAAGAGTCTTCCTTCTTCTTAGCGGAATAATATTATTCATAAATGCTTGTGTCGATGCTACTGATGGATGTCTTGATCCATTTGCAAGTAACTATGACCTAAGTGCTGATAAGGAGTGTGATGATGAATGTTGCAACTATCCGTCATTTACCTTGAGTGCTCAATATTTGTATGGAGAAGAAAGTATAGATAGTTCTATTTATTATAATATTTCTGAAGATAGTTATTTCAAGTTGAGATCATTTTATATGACACTTTCTGAATTTGGATTGACTGGAGATGTAGATAATTATACTTTGATCACGGATGTCGATGATGGTGATATTCCAGATGATTTAGTAGGGATAAAATTTCGAACGACTACTAATAGTCCAGGCAATGTTGCCATCGAAGACTCTATTAGATCTATTGATTTTACAATTGGCATCCCTTCAGAATTAGATAATCCCAGTGCGCCCAATTTAGATTATTCAGTGATTGAATTATTGCAGGATTCTTCTTATTTCGATCTTGTGGAGAATCGCTATTACAAAATGATTGTTGGGGTGGAAATTGATTCCTCAACCAATGAGGAAGTTTTAATTGTTCTTGATGATTTAGATTATAGCTTTACAGCAAATGTCACTGCGGGGACTTCAAGAGGAAACGCCTTAAGTTTACAACTATTAGTAGATTTTGAGCGTTTATTTAATGGAGTGCAATTCCAGGCTGATAATGTCGTCGAGGCGGCAGAAATCATACTGGCACAGAACATTGGCACTTCGATTGAAGTAAACTAAATAAATATTTAATGCGATATACTATTGGGTTCATTTTAATGACTCTATTGTTAGGTGCTTGTAAGGATACTGGGACCTTAGAGATTAAGTTTTTAGCAACTTATGATGATTCACCATTAGTGTTGGGAGAGAATGTTTCATATGATGATTACCAGTTAAATTTTTTAGAATCTGATTTCTATATCAGTGAAATTGCCTTAGTCAATGGTAATGAAATTATAGAAGTAAAGGATATTGATTTTGTGGATTTCACCTCAACGAACTTTACTCTTGAGAACGCTGAAAATGGCTTTACTTTAAGTTACTCAGAAATTCCTGAAGGGAGTTACACAGGCATTAGATTTGGAATAGGTGTGCCGCCTTCAGAAAATGCCACTTTGCCGTCTGATTATGGTTCTGATAATATATTATCACAGGGAGGATATTATTGGGATGCCTGGAACAGTTTCATTTTTGCAAAACTTGCAGGTAAATATCAAGATTCAGGAGGTACTTTTGATAATGGATTTTTCTTCCATACAGGAACTGACGAATTGTTTAGGACAAGTGAAGCAGATATGAATGTTGAGATCACTGCAGATAATACAACTGTTATTGAAGTGATAATAGATCATAAAAAGTTACTTGAAGAAACTTCAGGAAGTTACTATGATATCCAAAATAATTCTGCTAATCATGATCCTTTAGAACCTGGGCCTTTATTAATGTTAGTTAACAATTATTCTAAAGCCATCAGTTTTAATTGATGAAAGGTATTATCAAAATATTTGCTTTTTTATTTATACTCATAGTATTAGAGTCTTGCGAAGATGACATCGATCAAGGTCGATCTTTGGCGCATATTGCTTACGCTCCAACATCTTTTGAACCAGACTACCCAGAAACTTTTCCTAAGTTGGAAATCCCAGTAAATAATCCATTAACCATGGAGAAGATAGTTTTGGGTCAACACTTATTTTTTGATCCTATCTTATCTGCTGATAGTACTATGTCATGTGCTAGCTGTCATGATCCTAGTTTAGCATTTACAGATGCCTTGGAATTTAGTGCAGGGATTGATGGTTTGTTTGGGACAAGAAGTTCGATGTCCTTGGTTAATACTGGTTTTTTTTACAATGGTTTATTTTGGGACGGTCAAGTTACTAGTTTGGAGGCACAAGCTTTATTACCAGTTGAAGATCCCATCGAATTGCATAATAATTGGCCGAATTTGATGGCTAAATTGAAAGATCATGACTTTTATCCAGAAATGTTTAGAGAGGCCTTTGGTATAACTTCTACAAGCCAAATGGCAAAAGAGATGGCTGCAAGAGCCATTGCATCCTATGAAAGGGTATTAATATCAGGTAATAGCAAGTTTGATAGATGGCTCATGGATTTGGATGCATTGACGGATGAAGAACTAGAAGGAATGGAAATGTATTTTGACAGAAA
>CALHKJ010000111.1 GCA_938033975.1 uncultured Saprospiraceae bacterium
GATCAGCTCCATCATTGCGCAAAAAGAATTGGTCGTAGGTCGACGTCTCAGTCCTCGTGCATGCCACAAATACCCAACTCACTAACAAGAAACACAATGTAGTTTTTAGACTAAAATTTTCTAGTTTCATATCAATGATTACTTAGCAACTTTCTTATTAAATAAATTTAGAACAAACCCACCTTCAATGGCAGCATTTGGAAAAAACGCATGATTGTACTTAAGTACCTGCAAACTAGGTTTCACGTAAATCTCCACTCCTTCATTGCCATTCCTTTTACCAAAGACTCTGGCCAAAGTTGGTGACAGCACAAACATCAAACTATTATTACCAGCTCCATCAACAGATTTCAATTCGCCATTACCGTCAATCTCAAAAGTTTCAATATTATAAGCTCGTCTCAAATAATTAACCTCAAAGGACCAAGCCCGAGAAAAATATGTTTTCGAACTACTCAGCTTACGAGTAACACCAAGCCCAACAAAAAAACCATTATGATTATTGGGGTGATGATAAAAACCAACTTGAGCGTCACCCAGATATTGTCGATACAAGGTCTTACTGGCTTTCCCATTCGGTGAAGCACTAGATCTATAGGTTCGAACCTTAACCACTTCCTTGAGCAACATGCTCGTTCCAAGTTTCAATCCAGGATGCACCCCATTGTCAGCAAAGTATCCCACCCTGATTGGTATTTCAATGTCAGAAGAGGATTCCTGTGCATGCAGACCCAAGCAGAGCATCAAGCAAAGAAACAGTAAATTGGTTTTCATAAATTTATTTTAAACTTGAAGAGTGAATTGGAGCAAAAATAGGAAATACTCGCTTCTCACACGGTAACAGGACTTATAGGAATAACGATTGGGGAAGAAGCATTATTTTGAAGGAAGCCTTACAGTAACTTGAGCCAACATAAACAATGCTAGAAAAATAATGTTTGGAACCCATCACCAAATATCAAGCTCTCCCAACCGCAGCCAAATTTTTACCTTTCCTTAACAGTCAATTATTTGAGCTATAACTGAAAAAACAATATCTTAAAAGAAAAATTATGACAACTTCCTTAACATTTCTGCTATCCCTCATTGGTTCTCTTTTTTCATTTAATCCTGCAAGTCAAGCATCAACCGATCCTGTTGTAAATGATGATTTTCAGCAGCACATAACCAGTGCCCTTCATTATGACAATAATATTGTTCTAAGAAATTTTGATGGTACAAATTCTACAATTTATATCTACAAAACTTCAGCTACTCTTCGGAATTCTGATGGAACACAATGTTCTATTTATTTTTTTGGAGGTAACTCATTAAACTTAATTGCACTTGATGGCTCAAGTAGAACAGTCTATCATCATGGTGCATCTTCAACAATCACAGATCCAAGAGATGGATCTCAAATATTTGTAAACCATTCGAGAACCACATCTACATGCTCCCAACCAGACGCCAGACATACCATCAACCATACCTTAAACATAGGACTTCAAAAATCATCTTCACGAAGAACACCTAAAGGAATAAATGTTTTGATTCACCACAATTGGTTGATGAAAAAGGAGATAGCGAAAGCGGTGGCGGAAATGGAAGAGAAATAATTAGAGTTGGATTTTGCTTTGAGCGAATTCAACTTGTTTAGATAAAAAAAATGCCTTGCAAATGGTTTGCAAGGCATATTTTTTTGATCCTAACCTGAATCGACAAATCTTATAAACAAAAAAAATCCCTAGCTGCCAATGGCAAACTAGGGATATTGTAGCGGCGGCAGCGCCATTTTAGTGTTAAAGCCTAACACTTTAAATAACACAATCTCTTTATAATCAATAATATAGGTCTTTTCAGCTATTAGGAGTTGTGAAAGTCTCACAAATAAAACGACGACCAAATTGCCACTGGTCGTCGTTTGTCGTATCTTTACGATACATAATATCATAATTCAAATATACGCAACAATGAAGAGTAAAGCCACTACTCCAGATGTTCGCTTCAATCTCAAGTCTCACAAAGACAAGTCGAAGCCTGTTCTAATAGTAACTGTATTTAGGTACTCAGAAGGCCGTTTGCTATACACAACAGGCAAAAAAATTGCTCCTAAGCATTGGGATAACAAAAAGCAAAGAGTCAAAGTATCTCTAAGTGCATTAAATTCTGATTTAGTCAAGGAATACAATAAAATCAATAAGGCACTTGATAGAATTGAAAGGAAGGTCAAGAAATTGTATTTGAAAGATACATCTGTATCAATTGAGGAATTGAAGCTAAAGCTCGATTACTCACTAAAAAGAAAAGCCAAGCCAAATAAGAAGAAAAAGCACCTATCGCTCTATGAATTCATTGAATTAGAAATCGAAAAAAATAAAATTAGAGTTGATGGCTTGAAAGGCGGTCAAACATGGCAGAAATACCAAACCGCACTTAATCGATTAAAAGAGTTTGCTGACTATTGCGATGTTGAAGAATGGCACTACAATGACATTGATGACACTTTCAAAGAAAGATTTGTGCTTTGGATGGAAAAAGGAAAGAACGTAACCAAGGGCAAAAAGGAAGTAACTATCAAGCCTAGCCAAAACACAATTAGCAAGGAAGTAGAAACCCTCAAGACTTTTCTAAAGAGGTCAAGGAAATACCACAAAAACAATTATTGGCTTGATCCTGACTTCAAAGAAGACAGAAAGTACATTCCTAGGAGCTACCCTACTCTTGCTGAATTAAAGCACCTCTTTGCATTTGAGTTCTCAACAAAGAGGCAACAAAATGCAATTGACCTTTATTTGATTAGTGCTTTCGGTGGTGGCCTTAGATGGTCAGATGTCAAAAAATTAAATCAAGAGAATGAAATATTAGATGACGGCGAAAAGGTTCTTCAAGTATTCACCTATAAAGGAAGAGACGTGAAAGAAGATAATGAAGTAATAATTCCAATTACTCCACAGCTTCGACAATTGATAGATAAGTATGATTGGGATTTTCCAAAAATATCAGAATCAGAAATTAATCGAACGCTGAAAGAAGCTTTTCAATCAGCTGGTATCATTAGAAAGATTCAATTAAAGTCTGGCATAAAAGGAAAGAAAACAAAATCAATTCCCATTTACGAGGTAATTAGCTTTCATACTGCTAGGTATGCTTATATCAATTACATGATTAATGACC
>CALHKJ010000112.1 GCA_938033975.1 uncultured Saprospiraceae bacterium
TTTTCAATATGGATGTAGCCTATGGACTGACACAAAAATCTTTAGAAGCTAAGAGTGTTGACCAAGCGAATTACTTAGCCGAAAGATTAAGAACAGAAAAACTCAAAGAAGAAATCTTAGTTAATGCTGGTTTTAGTTACCAATATAACAACGGAATATATGTCAAATTTGGAGTAGAAGCTGCTCAATGGGTTGAAGAATATTCTAATTCTACCACAGAGGTAGAGAAAATTGACATTGATAATGTGCCAACGTCAGTAGAAGTTGATGCACAAGGAAATAGCACCGTTATTTATGGTCAAGGTTCAGCAACACTTACTACAAACAATACAAGCTTATTGTACAATCAATATAGGACTATTGATGTGCCCTTGTTGATTGGATACACAGCAACAAAAGGAAGATGGCAATATGCAGTTGAGGCTGGTCTAAGCATGAATGCATGGTTTGGTCTGGATGGTAGTTTACTAAATGAATCTTTAGATGTAGTTGCAACTAACAATTTTTATAAAGAGTCATTAGGCTTAAGTGCGACTGGTTCTGCATTTATTAAATATAGATTGAATCAAACTGCATCGCTCTATATGGGACCTTCTATTAAGAAGCCATTCAATTCAATGGATCTTGATTCTTACAGCATCACACAGAAGATGCTATATTACAGATGGAGACTGGGCATGGAGTACAGATTGTAATACAAATAAAGTTTCCACAAAAGATTTTCAACACCCTGTTTGAAATTGTTTGTACTTACAGACACCCATTGTCATTTTCAAATAATACCTTTTAAGACTCAAGACTGATCTCTAAACAAAAGCCTTTTTCAAGGTAGTTCTTACTTTCAATACATTAAATTTATTTTTAAAAATTCGTGATCTCGCTTAAGCGTTTCTTTTAATGGAGTGCATTATAGAGTTGTACATGTGTTACAAAACATTACACATCCTAATTGAATCTTAAATCATTAAAATGAGAATTTATACACTATCCTTTGTTTGTCTTGTGATCCTTTGTTTTTCATCATGTAGAAAAGATGCGGTCATCGACATGAAAACCACAGAAAAGATTGATCAAATATTCATTACAGGAGATGTAAATGGACTCGTGATTGATAATGAAGGTCTGCCAGTACCAGACGCTACCGTAAGATTGGGTGTTGAGGTAAGTACAACTGATGAAAATGGAATTTTCCGTTTTTCAGATGTTCAATTAGCCAACCTTGGTTCATATGTCTCAGTTGAAAAAAATGGATATTTCCATAGTGGTAAGAATATTTTTGCAAGTGAAGCTGCTGACTATCGCTCGCAAATAGTCTTAACACCCTATAAAGAAACTACTTCATTCTCTTCTATGAATGGCGTTGAGTTTTTAATGAATGAAGGAGCAAAAATTAATATCCCATCATCTGGTTTGGCATTAGATGGCCAAGCTTATGTTGGTGAGGTCTCATTATTTGCCGCATGGTTAGATCCTTCGGATGCAGAAAGTTTTGAAACAATGCCAGGAGATTTGACAGGCTCGAAGGCAGAAGATGATACACCATTTGATGATCCAATATATAGCTTATCTACCTTTGGAATGTTAGCTGTTGATATGTTTACACCAGCTGGTGAAAGACTACAAATTGCAGAAGATAGTGAAGCAACTGTAACTTTTCCTATCCCGACTTCTCTTGATAATATAGCAGAAGATGAGATTGATCTTTGGCACTTTGACGAAGTTCAAGGAATATGGATTCTAGAAGGAACAGCTACTAAAGTTGGAACAAATTACGAAGCTACTGTTACACATTTTAGTTGGTGGAATTGTGATGTTGCATCTAGTACTGGAACGCTTTGTGTCAATTTTTTAAATAGAGATGGATCTCCATTTAATGTTTCAAATGTCAGTTTGCAATTAAGCTCAGGACAATTTGGAACAGCAAGCAGTTTTCTAAATAATCAGGCTGTTTTTTGTGGACTCATACCTTTAGGTTTTGATATGGAATTAAGCTTGGTTAACTCTTGTGGTGAAACCTTGTACACAGAAACGATTGGGCCATTTACAGAAACGACCAACAGTATTGAAATACAATTGAACAATGATTTGTTGAACATCAAAACCATAGTAGGAACCTTATTCGATTGTAATAATGATCCTGTGTCTAATGGCTATGTGAAAATAGAGAGCCAGCAACTGAATTCTATTGTCTTTGTAGAAAGCGATGGAAGCTACCGAATAGCATATGTGAAATGTGAATCTTCTTCTAACGAACTTGAGCTGGTGGGAGCAGATTTCGATAACAATCAACAAAATTCAGAGACAATCATCTTAGTTGATGGTCAAGACTTTTACAATGTTAATTTTCAAGCATGTGGAAATGTAGTGGTGCTTGATCCGATATTCACTTATTTTGATACGGTCAATACTTTGTCAAGTAGCACTTGTGATGCTCGTGTAACTGCAGCTGAAACGCTTATTCTTTCAGACATTGGTCTATTAGGAATCAATGGTTTTGGTGTGGGTAGCTTCACAGGTAATTTCTTAAAAGAAGGTGCAGATATGCCAACAGAATTAGGGGAGACCAATATTGAAATTTCAAGCTTTGGAGATGTAGGAGAAAATATCATTGGGACCTATGCCAATTCTGATGGGACGGGCAATTTTATCGCATTGAGAATTCAGTAAGTCAGCTTAGCAAACAGCATTGAAATTGTTCAATAAACAAAACAATATTATCAAAAGATGTATCCGTGGTGATCGAAAGGCCCAGC
>CALHKJ010000113.1 GCA_938033975.1 uncultured Saprospiraceae bacterium
TTCTTCAGTGCATAATAAGACGTTGCATAAGTATATAAAAATGCAGCTGATTTATCCATCGGCATTTCCGTTGGCTTATGAATACATTGAGAAGGGAAAATGGCAATCTTTTCTGCCAAGCCGCCATTGGTTGTTATGCCAATCACTTGATCGCCTGCTTTAAAGCGTGTCACATTGCTGCCAACTTCTTCTACCACTCCTGCTATATTCGATCCAGGCGAAAAAGGAAATTCTCCCTTAAATTGATATTTTCCTTGTATGATTAGTGTGTCTGGAAAATTTATTGAACAGGCTTTTACCTGAACCAAAATCTGGTCTTCATTTATTTCTGGAACTGGAACATCTGCATATTCCAAACTTTCTGGTGGCCCATATTTTTTGCAAACTATTGCTTTCATCATCTTGATACTCTTATGAGGCCTTCTTGCATTACAGTAGAAACTAGCCGGCCTTTTTTGTCAAAAATTCTACCATAACCCATCCCTCTCGAATTAGAAGCACTAGGGCTATCGATATAATAAAGCAACCAATCCGTAAAATCGAATTCTCTATGAAACCACATAGCATGATCCAGACTGGCAATAAATAATTTATTCAAATTAATTTTTGTTCCATGTGGATAGACTGCCGTCAACAACAAATCATAATCCGATGCATACGCAAGCAATTGATGTTGTACAGGAATAGGAATATCGGTTTTCTCTGTCACTTTCATCCAAACTTTTCTATCAGAAACCGAGTTCATAAAGTCTTCAAAAGGAACCTTCTCTACTGGCCTGAATTCTATCGCATCTTGCTTTCTAGCTATGATCCTTTTATAAATTTTGGGGAAAGTGTCTTTAATCAATTCGCCTTGCTGCATATCCGTCATATAATTTTCTGGACCCTCTACCTCAGGCATTTCATTCTGATGATCAAAACCTACTTGCTCTAATTGAAATGAAATAGCAGCAACAAAAATCGGCCTTCCTTTCTGAATCGCAGTCACTCGTCTCGTTGAAAAACTACCTCCATCTCTGATAACTTGAACCTGATAGATAATCGGCTGATGAATATCCCCAGGCAAAATAAAATAGCTGTGAAGAGAATGCGCTACTCTTGCTGGATCAACTGTTTGGTAAGCTGCATTCAAGGCCTGACCCAACACCTGTCCTCCAAACACACGTTCCCAAGGAGTTTTATAATTTTGACCACGAAATAAATTGTCATCTAATTTTTCGAGCGAAAGCAGATCAATAAGATCTAATAATTTATTCATATCGTGTCTCTATAATTTTCAAAGTTACCTTCCCGCTTTTGCATGCCTGCAAAAACAGATTCCATTTGATTTTTCTTCCCTAAAATTTCTGCTTGCTCCACAGACTCCATCATCAGACCTTCCTCCATAGATAAATCAGAAACTGCATTAAAAAGTTTCTTTGCTTTCACCACAGCACTTGGACTCTTGCTTGCTATTTCTTTAGCAAGTTTGATCGCATCCTCTAATGGGCTTTCTGACACATGAGTGGCAAAACCATACTCAACTGCCTCAGCTCCAGAAAATACCCGATTGGTATATGTAAGTTCTCGTATAATATCTTCTCTAGCTGATAATCTCATCAATTGAGGTCCACCCATATCTGGGATGATACCCCACTTCATTTCCATGATCGACATTTTGGTATTCGCTTCCGCAAATTTTATATCTGCTCCCAACATAATTTGAAATCCGCCTCCAAATACAACTCCATGTACAGCAGCAATTACCGGTACTTGTAATTCTCTCCAGACCCAAACGGCCTTTTGCCACTTGTTGCACGTGCCATGTGTCCTTTCCTCTAATGGAGTTGCAGTCATAGCAGAATTTCCATCCAGGCTAAACATACTCAAATCAAGTCCTGCACAAAATGCTTTTCCTTCTCCAGTAAGCACCACTGCTCGCACAGACGCATCTGCATTGAGCGATTCTCCTGCCTCAATCAATGCATCGAACATATCTATATCCAATGCATTCATTTTATTAGGTCGATTCATCTTCACAATTGCAATGTGACCTACTTTTTCAATTATTACTCTATTTTCCATATTATTGAATTACTTTACAAAGAAACTCATTTTACTCCCTTATTCTTTGTTTGTAATCAATTTAAATTCACATTGAATCATATAATATCATTTAATTAGATTGGAAATCATTGGCGGAATATTGTTGGCCCTTCTTGGCCTTTTGATGATTATGGTACTGAGATTGGTAACTACCTTTTTTCATGAAATGGGCCATGCTATTCCAGCATTACTTTTTACGGATAAAAAAGTGGAAGTTTATGTTGGCTCTTATGGCGATATCTCCAAAACCTTACAACTAAAATTTGGCAGACTTTGGATGTACCTAAAGGTCAATATTTTCAACTGGCAGATTGGACTGTGCAGAAGAGAGGGAGATGTCAATCATAAATGGCAGCGAGCAATAATCATCATAGGAGGACCAATTGCAAGTCTATTAATCGCAATTCCAATCATCCTAAAATTGAAGGAATTAGAATCGAATGAATTGTTGTTTTTTCTTGCTCTTATTTTTATTTGTGCAGCAATCTTTGACTTAGTCGTCAATCTTTATCCATTTTCTCGACCAATGCAAATGCATGATGGTGGCATTGCTTTTAGTGACGGAACACAATTGAAATATATGATTACTGAAAGCTTCTTACCCGAGGAGCATCGTACATTTCAAAAGTTGTACAACGAAAAAAAGTATGATGAATTAATAAGTGAAGCAGAAAAATTTATAGAAAAAGATCCAAAAAAACGCTTTCCATATGAGTTTGTCATTCAAGCCTTGCTTCAACAAAAAGAGTACAGAAAAATTATTGAAGTTTATAGTTACCAACAAAAACATATTCAATTTGATGATGAGGACCACTTTATCATTGGGAAAACTTACAGGCAATTAGATAAGTATGATGATGCCTTGTTTCATTTGAAAAAGTTCCACTACAAAAATTTCAACAATCCAAGCTTGATTCTTGAAATGGCAGAATGTTATATTTCTATTGGAGATTATGAAGAGGCCATCAAATCACTCGATGCCATATTATACGACCAACCAAATCTATATCCCGCACTTATCTGCAAGGCAAATGCACAAATTAAAATTAAAGATCTAAATGGAGCGGAGCTAAGTTTGAACAAGGCCAAAATAATCAACGCAAAAGATCCTAAGATGTATTTCTACTTTGGTAGTTTATACAAGGCGAGAGGCAATACACAACTTGCCATCAAAAATTTTGAGAAAGCAAAGGAATTAAAATGGGAGCAGGCAGGATTGGATTTTATCATTGAGCAATTAAAATCAGAATAAGCTTATTTAGCTTATTCCACCCCATATCATACTTTTAATATTTACGTAGTCATCAATCCCATACTTGGATCCTTCTCTGCCAAAGCCACTTTCTTTTACTCCTCCAAATGGTGACACGGCAGAAGAAATCATAGTAGTATTGATCCCAACCATTCCAAAATCAAGCGCTTCTGCTACTCTCCATATCCTAGCATAGTCTCGGCCAAAAAAGTAGGCAGCCAATCCATAATTGGTATCATTAGCTTTTGTAATAACCTCTTCTTCATCTGAAAATTTATAAACTGCTGCTACAGGTCCAAATATTTCTGTTGAGTATATTTTCATACTTTCATTTAAATTGGAAACCAAGGTAGGTTCAAATAATAATGCTTCTTTTCTTGATCCACCTATGAGGACCTTTGCCCCTTTGTCTTTCGCATCTTGAATCAGGCTTATATCTTTTTCTACCGCCTGCTCATTAATCATTGGCCCCACATCAATCCCTTCTTCCATTCCATTGCCAAGTTTTAACTTCTGAAGCTCTGCTGATAATTTAAGCATAAACGCATCATGTATTGCTTCGCTCACAAAAATTCTATTGGTACATATACATGTTTGTCCGGCATTCCGAAATTTTGAAGCAACACATCCCTTTGC
>CALHKJ010000114.1 GCA_938033975.1 uncultured Saprospiraceae bacterium
TGGAATCAAGACTTTCAGGCTATTGGTGCAGACATTGAAGACAAACCAGAGCATCTTTCTATTCTGAATCAATGGTTGGAAGACCAAAACTTTATCGGCAACAATAAACTTATAGGCATTCTCCGATTCGTTGCACCACTAAGTTCTCTTGCCGCATTAATTCTTGCATTCTCTCAACCCCTATATATTGTTATCCTATTGTTACTGCCGGCTCTTTATGCATTGAGGACAACATTAGATCAAGTCAATGAAACACATTTGCGCACGACGCACTCAGAAAAAGCCCTTGCTAGATACGCCAAACTGATTGAGCATTTAGAAAATGAAAATTTTATTAGTAAGCTACTTCAAAATCAAAAAGCAAATTTATCAACCAGTGGCGTGAGTGCATCGAAAGCCATCAAGCAGCTCTCTTATATCATCAGTCAATTAAATGTACGATACAACTTTTTTGCTGTCTTCCTCAACCTACTGACTCTATGGGATATTCATTGGGTCTATCGCTTAGAAAAATGGAAATCAACGCACAAAGTTCAACTTGAAAAATGGTTTATTGCACTACAAGAATTTGATGCTTTAATCAGTTTAGGAACTCTCGCACATAATCGACCTGAATGGATCTATCCAAACATTGAGGAAGATGGAAAATTGACAGGTATTGAAATTGGACATCCTTTGATCCCATCAAATGAAAGCGTAAGCAACGACTTGATTATGCCGACTAGCGAGCATATCAAATTACTTACTGGTTCCAATATGGCTGGCAAAAGTACCTTTTTGAGAACTGTAGGCACCAACATAGTTCTTGCATTGATCGGATCCAAGGTATGTGCCAAAGAATTTTCAACTCCAGAAATGTTGGTTTATACAAGTATGCGAACGACTGATGCTCTTCATGAAAATACTTCTAGTTTTTATGCCGAGTTAAAAAGACTCAAAATTATCCTGGAGGCAGTTGACAGAAAAGAGCAAGTATATTTTCTACTTGATGAAATCCTCAAAGGAACAAACTCAAAAGATAGACACACTGGCTCGAAAGCATTGATCAAACAATTGATAAAATCAGGCGGAGCTGGAATTATCGCTACCCACGATTTAGAACTTAGCATCTTAGAGGCACAATACGGAGGTCAATTAGAAAATCTATGTATGGAAGTTGAAGTGAATGGAGATGAATTGGTATTTGACTACAAGCTAAAAAAAGGGGTAAGTAAAAGTTTCAATGCGACGACACTAATGAGAAATATGGGCATCAAAATTTCCAAAGATCTTTAGTTTTCGTTCAAAAAGCCATAATAAATAATATTAGCTTAGCAGCAGAAATCAAACATTTGAGAATCATCCTATCAATAGAAAGATAAATGCCTGTAATCCAAAGTGAATATAGGCCTACGAACGCCCTCTTCAAAAATTCGCATGTCAATACCATTTATGCCTCTCTCCTAAGACGCCTGCCAAATATTAAGTTTGAAAGGGAAAGAATCGAATTAGAGGATGGTGATTTTCTAGATCTTGATTGGTCTAAGAAAGGCAGTAAAAATTTAGTCCTAATCCTAGCAGGACTTGAAGGCAAATCCAGAAGCTTGTATGCTCGCGCATCCATCAAGCATTTCAACCAGAATAATTGGGATGCTGTCAGCATGAATTATCGCGGTTGTAGTGGTGAAAAAAATAGACTGCTAAGAGGTTACCATATGGGCGCTAGTGAGGATGTAAAATATACTATCGATCATATCATCCAAAAATATGATTACAAAAAAATAGTCATCATTGGCTACAGTCTTGGTGGAAACTTGGCCTTGAAATATGTTGGAGAACAGGGAGAAAACCTTCCTAAAGAACTTGCCGCAACTGTTTCCTTTTCGGTACCACTCAACATAAAAAAAAGCAATGAGCGACTAAGTAAATGGTATAATTGGCACTACCTGAAATGGTTTATGTTTCCGCTTAATATAAAAGCAAATAGAAAAAAGAAGCAATTCCCAGGCAAGATTGATAGTTATAAAGGCTTCTTTATGTCCGGAAGCTTTTTATACTTTGATACACATTTTACCGCTCCTGCAAATGGGTTTAAAAGTGTCGAAGAGTATTGGAACCAAAGTACAAGCAAACCGTTGTTAAAAAATATCAAAATTCCATCACTCATAATCGCTTCAAAAGATGATACTTTTATTTCGGAAGATTGTTATCCAAGCACTGAGGCTGAAGCCAACAAGAATATAACTTTGGAGATATCTGAGAATGGCGGACATTGTGGATTTATACGCAAGTTCTTTGAAAGAGTTTGGTGGATGGAAGAGCGGGCATGGGAATTTGTCAATTCGATTTAATCTTTACATCTTAACAATAACCTGTTAGAAATTATTGAACTTGATATCATATACGAAACTGATGATCTAATTGCCATCAACAAACCACATGGACTACTGGTTCATCGCTCTAGAATTGCCGCTGATGCAACTGAGTTTGCCCTACAAAAAGTCCGTGATCATGTTGGCCATTGGGTCTACCCCCTCCATCGCATAGATAGAAAAACATCCGGCGTACTTTTATTTGCCAAATCAGAAGAAGTAAACAGTCTACTCCAAAAGCAATTTAGAGAGCACAGTGTCAAAAAGAAATATGAGGCCATCGTGCGAGGATTTACAAATGAAAAAGAATCCATCAACTACCCTCTTACCGTCGATGGAAAAACACAAGATTCAAAGACCGACTTCAGCCTGATAAAACATTACGAAATCCAATTGCCTTTCGGCAAATTTGAAACATCACGTTACAGCCACATTCTAGTAAGTCCAACCACAGGAAGGTTTCATCAGATCAGAAAGCATATGAAACATATCTTCCACCCAATCCTAGGAGACAGACCTCATGGCTGCAATAAACAAAACAAGCTATGGCTAGAAAAATTTGGCTTGACCACAATGATGCTTCATGCCAAGAAACTTAGTTTTGAATTTCCTGACGCAGAAGAGGTAGTGATTGTTGGGGAGAGGAGTGTTGAGTTTGAGAGAACATTAAAAATTCTTGAAGAGATGGCATAAGGTTAAATTGTCGGAAGTGGGATTATTGGGATAAAATTGAAGAGTATAATCTTCAAAATGGTTAAAGCATGATTATATAGATTTAGTAGGATTAGATTGATTAGTATTCATTTTACACTTAATAATCAAGCACATCCCCATAATCAATATAATCAAGCTTCTTCTCTTATTTTCAAAAAAGCAAAAGTTACTTTTCAATATTTAAATTTGGATTATAAATTTTCTTAAAAACTAAACTCCTCGATCCAAAGTTCAAAAGTAACCCAACTGGCTTCTCAAAGGCCATAATATAGTTTCTAGTTTGAATAAAATGCTCAGGCTTGATTTCAAACACTGCTTTTAATTCTACAATTACTTGATCCTCTACAACAAAGTCAGCCCTTCTTTGACCTAGCAATTTCCCATCATAATAAATGTCATAAGGCACCTCTTCTAAATAATCTAAATTTGATGCTTCAAATTCAAATGCCATGGCTCGTTGATATATCATTTCTTGAAATCCCATCCCTAACTTATTATGCACATTCATCGAACATCCATTTATTTGATAGGTCAGTTTCTTTATATCCATTTTGAAATTTACTCTTTACCTCTTGTGAGAATAAAGTTAATTAGGTAAACAAAAATCCCACAAATCTCATAAATCCCACTTCAGACAAAAAATCCATATACCACTTCATTCCCAAAAACTTAATACATAATTAGCTATCTTCACAAAAAATACCAGAATCATGAAATCCTTCATTACATGCCTTTTTCTTTTATCTTTTTGTACCATTATCATTGGACAAGATTGGGCGAATCTTGAAAAGTATCAAGCAAAAAATGCAGAGCTCATGAAAAAAGGAACTAAGACTCAGGTAGTTTTTATGGGAAATTCGATAACTGAAGGATGGGAGCAAACCAACCCTTCTTTCTTTGAGAACAAGCCATATGCCAATCGAGGAATTAGCGGTCAGACCACTCCACAGATGTTGCTCAGATTTAGGCAAGATGTTGTTGCACTGAATCCAGAGGTAGTAGTTATTCTTGCTGGAACAAATGACATCGCAGGAAATACTGGACCATCCACACTAGAAGAAATTCTCGGCAATCTAAAAGGTATGGCAGAAATTGCTTCTGCAAATGGCATTGAGCCAGTACTTTGCAGTGTGTTACCTGCGTTTGATTATCCATGGAAACCAGGAATGGAACCCAACATAAAAATTCCTAAATTGAATACAATGATTGAAGCCTATTGCAAAGAAAAAAACTATTTGTATCTCAATTACTTTGCGGCAATGGATGATGGCAAAAATGGATTAAGAGAAGAACTAACTTATGATGGTGTACATCTCACAGAAAAAGGATATCAATTTATCGAACCAATGGTTGAGATGGCTATAAAAATGGCACTAAATAAATGATCAAAAGCATGAAACTTACAAAACTCATTTTTCTACTCATCATCATTGTCAGTCTATCCGCATGTGGTCCAGATAAAAGCCGAAGCAATATGGATAATATGCCTGGAATTGAAATCACACAAGAACAAATATCCCAAGCAAAATCTCTGAAACTTACTAACGAAACTGACATCTACGGAACCTGGAAAGTTTCAAAAATCAAATCAATCTCTTTGGATGATGAGAAAGAAAGTAAATTTAGAAAGGATGTAAAATCGGATGGCTTAGTAATTAGTTTCTTTTCTGATGGAACAGCTAGCTATGTTGAAGGAAAAAAATATCAAGGAGCAAAATGGAATAAGCAGGAGAGTGACATTGTATTCAAAAAACAAAAAGAAGGTCTCCTTATGGCGAAGGAGCAACTTATAAACAATCTAAAATTATACAAGTACGGCGGCAAAAATAAAATGACCGCAGATATCCAAGACTTAGGTTCTTTTGAATTTACTCAAGTTGGCACCCCTCTTTCAAATATCTTAGAAGACCCTTTGCACCCTGCCAACAATCAGTGGAGGGTTGTGGCTTCAAAGTCTGAAACATACAAGCAGATGAGAAAACGCCTTTACAACCATACACAACATTGTCACTATTTATTTAAATCAGCAATAGAAAGAAAAAGCGGAAAGGTCAATTCAAAAAACACGGCATCCATTTTTAGATACTACGATAGCGCAATTAGCTTAGTAGACGGTAGTAAGGTTCCCTCAGAATGGATAGCCAACTACTACTCACCAGATGAAGCAATGGATGCTTGGGGAATGGCCAAAAAGTATTTTAAAAGAAATATGTTACGAGGAAAGGCAGTACCAGGTGACAATGGATTTGTAATTTCTATTGAAGAAATATTTACAAAGTTGTTGGCAAAGATGGAGGAAGACTTGGGCAAATAAATTTATGGAGACTCGCTTTGCTGGAGACTCGCTTTGCTGAAGACTCGCTTTGCTGGAGACTGGTCCACAAGTGAGCGCAGCGAACGGTCGCAAATGAGCTACGCTCATTTGCTAATAGCTTCCATAAAATCTTCTTAAAAACCACTCAAGCAAAAGCCCCAAACCTGCTATTGCAAACAACCACTTGTTGTTCAACAAGGATTCAGTTTTGTTGCTTTGATAGATTACTGGCTTGATACTTTCTGCACCTAAGATATCAGCTGAAAGTGTATTGATCTGATTAGGGAAATAAAGCTGACCTCCAAACTTTTCACTCAAAGAATTAAGCATGGAGTGTCTAGCCGTAAGATCGTATTGTTCTTTTTGAATGGACTGCACTGCAAAACTACCTGAGGCAGTTAGTTCAGTACCGTTATAATTTGTTCTTGCATTAAAATTATAAGAGCCTTCGGAAAGTACGCCCGCATTCAGAGAATAATAATTGTTGGTACGCGAGAAGGTGTAGTCATAGCTATTACCTTGATTATCCTTCAGAGTCAAGAACACATCTGCGCTGTTGTCCAATTCATAGTTGGCGTTGTAAAGTTGTGCATCAAATAGCACATCTTCATTTTCCTTGTACACATTCTTACTCACAAAGGCTCTAAACTTTCGTTTATCATCTTTCTTGGAAGAATATTGAATCATCTTATTGACCAACTCAAAAACTTTATCGTCATTCTGAAACTGTTGGAATTCGAATAACCTCCATTTCCATATTCCTTCGCCTGCAAAGACTGCTGTCTTCCAATTATTAGATTCAGCATAGCATAAAAGTGGATAGTTCGTTTCAACTTTTCCGATTTTCTGATTCAGTAAAATCTCTGCTTTAGCACCCGGGGTAAATTCGCCGAAAGGCGCATCAATAGGAGGAAACTTCACCAAGGCTGACTTTAATTGCTCATCGATTTTGTATCCATTAAAACCAGATTTCCATATCGCTTGCACCTGATTCATACTAGACACCTTTCCAGAAATATTCAGAGCTTCTTGTGCATTATTAAATGCCGCCAAATTAACTTGATTCCCAACCATAAAAATGGTCGATATTCTCTTTGCCTTTAAGTTAGATAAGACCGCACTAATATCATTGGATCCACTAGGTAGATTGTGAAGCAAGACAATATCAAATTGACTCAAGTTCGGAGATGGCTTAGAGGCCATTCTTATTTCTACTTCGTAATTCTTGTTTCGCTCTATAATCTTTTTCAGGGTAGCTAGATCAGGGTGTGGAGCATTTGCTAAAAGCAAAATTTTCTGACGAGCATCCAATATTTCTACATAAGTATCTCTGACATTATTGGACCTAGATAGCTCATCCGAAATACCAGCCAACCTGATTCTATATTTTACATTACCAACATCTGATGCATCCAACTTAAACTCAAAGGTTTTGAAAAAATTATTGGATGAGATATTGAAGTTATCAGACTTCAATTGAGTCTCTACCCCATTGGTAATTTTACTTACTGTAATTTTTGAAGAAGCTCCCGCCCCATTGAAAGCTTGCACATCAACTTGCATACTAAAGACATCTCCAAAATAAGCAACTCTATTGTTGAGGATATTTTTGATCAGCAAATCCCTTTTTATTATTGTATCTCCTAAAGCAACAGTATGAATCGGCGCTTTGAATTTTGAATTGATATAAGCTGGATTACTTCCCTCATTAAATATCCCATCTGTTGCCAATATGATCGCTCCTATGTTTTGATCAGCAAACTGGTTTTCAAAGTAATCTATTTGAGAAGAGATGTTGGTTGATTGATCATTAAAGCTATCCAATACACCTGGTCTCACCTCTTGCCCAAAATTGAATCTTTTGACCTCATACTTTTCAGAAAGTGAAGCCGCTAAAGCATCCATATCCGATTTGTAGGCAGTTAGGGAACTTTCATCCATCGTTGCCGTTATGGATTGTGAGCGGTCTTCTGCAATTAAAATGATCGGATCTTGCTGTGATTCAATCAAATGCTTGAGAAAAGGCATTAAAAGCAAAAAAGCAATCAAGCCTACTGAAAGAAAACGCAAAATACCTAGGCCAAAGGGCAATCTGGACTTTGATTCTTTAAAATGGCTAGATTTCCAATACAAGCTTACTGCATATAGCAATGCTGCTATGACACAGAAGATCAAAAAATAGCTGGGATATGATAGTTGAATGTTCTTAAACACGTATTTCTTAGCAATTAGCTGACGCAAATATTAAAAATAATTTAATAAGACTCTACTGAGGTATTAAATTTGAACCATATTCGTTTAAATAGTCACAAATAAAGGAATTGTCTTTATGAAACGCATCATTCTTATACTAAGTTGCTTCTTTTTTAGCCTCAATTTGCAGGCTTCTTACATTTTAGTCCCAATGGACCATGATAATCAGAGAAATCACCTAAAAGCTTATGGTATTGCTTATTGGGTTTTAGACCAAGGTCTGGAGGTTTATTGGTTACTTAATTATGAAGGCGGCAGTTTTGCCTTTACAAACCTTCCAACCTTTGAAAAGGAACTAAAAACCAGAGATGTGAGCTATAACGTCATCCCAGATGGCGAATTTGCTCAAATACGTTCTCAAATTGCTGATCCTGAGATAAATAAGGAGGTAATGAAGCTTGAAAAAGCACCGAAGATTGCCGTCTATACACCTGATTTCAATGCAAAGGGGGAAAAGATACAGCCTTGGGATGATGCCGTCACCCTGGTACTCACCTATGCTGAAATTCCATATGATGTGATTTATGACCGAGGTGTCCTAGAGGATAAGTTGGCAGAATACGATTGGCTCCATCTCCATCACGAAGATTTTACTGGACAATATGGTAGGTTCTATTATTCCCAAGGATCCCAACCATGGTACAAACAGAATCAAAAAAACATGGAGAATTTAGCCACCGAGCTGGGATTTGAAAAGGTATCCATGCTAAAATTGGCCGTCGCAAAACGAATTAAAGAATATGTATCGGGAGGTGGATTTATGTTTGCTATGTGTTCAGCAACTGATACCTACGATATTTGTCTAGCTGCAGAAGGCCATGACATCTGTGCAGAAATGTATGATGGAGATGCCTCAGAGGCTGACACCAAATTAAATTATGATGCCACCTTTGCCTTCAAGGATTTTGAGCTAACAAAAAATCCATTGGAGTACGAGTTTTCAACCATCGATCATAAAAAGAGAAAGGTAACTCCTGAAACCGACTACTTTACCTTATTTGATTTTTCTGCCAAGTGGGACCCTGTTCCAACCATGCTTACGCAAAATCACACACGTACTGTAAAAGGCTTTATGGGTCAAACAACAGCTTACGGTAAAGAATTGGTAAAATCTGATGTTTTGGTTTTGGGACAAAACGAAGCTATCGATGAAGCAAGATACATCCATGGAGAATATGGATTTGGTACTTGGACTTTTTATGGTGGCCATGACCCAGAAGATTACAAACATTTTGTAGGCGATCCAGAAACGGATTTGAACTTGCATCCGAATTCTCCTGGCTACAGATTGATTCTAAACAACGTTCTATTCCCGGCAGCGCAAAAAAAGAAGAGAAAGACCTAGTAAAATTTTCTAATCATTATAGATAAATGATGGGGTGAGCACTACATCGCCTACCCCACCGTTTTATTTTTATTCGTTATATTTATACATATGACAAGCTTTCGACCATTCACATTCCTACTATTCTTTTTATGCCTTTCGGCAAATATCTATTCGCAATTTGACTACGACTCAATTGCCTTGAAAATTGGCTATGAACTTGAGGAGCATTTTACCTACCAAGAAAGAGAACTCTTTAGTGAAAAATTTAATGATGAAGTTTTTCTTTCCTACATTCTCGATTCTGAAGATGAAAAAATCAATGAGTCTCTAAAAGAATATGCCGACGAAATTCTCAAATCAGATTATGGTGGTCTTTTATATGATCAAATCCAATCTTACTTAGATGAGGACACGCATTATAATTTTGTCAATTACTACATCGACGACCTAAAAAATATTTACATCGTTTTTAGACTTTTCTTTGATGATGGTGGCATCAATTATCATCAATATCTTTTTGAGCCTAGTGGAATAGCTGAATACACACTTACAGATTTATACCTATATCTAAGTGGAGAATACAACAGTCAAACTTTAAAACGAGTCCTCTATGGAATGATAGAAGATTCCGGCATGAAAGATGGAAACCTAAATCCTGATTCAGAACAAGTAAAATTATATTCAATTCTTGGTCGTGTGAATCAGCTAAGAAAAATGGGAAGAATCAAAGAAGCAAGAGAAATTTTCTTCTCTATCCCAGAAGAAAAAAGAAACGATGAAAGTTTGATCTACATTGAACTTGAATTGACAGATATAGAAGATGAAGTAGCTTACAAAGATCTGATGGAAAGAATGATTGCCCTAGCCGGTGAAAACAATCCATCTTTGTATCTGGCTACCATTGACTATCATTTTCTAAATGAAGACTACGAAAAACTCATTTCTGCAGTCGACAGCTTATACAGTTATACTGGAGATGAACTTCTTGAGCTATATAAAGGCAATGCTTACTGGGAAATGGATAGGATTGAAGAAGCAGAAAAAAGCTTCCTAATTGCAAATGAATACTACCCTACAATGTCTGCCCCATATGATTACTTATTAGGACTTTATGAATTTGAAGATGAAAAGTTAAAATTCTTAAACACCATAGACACAATGTCTAAATACCTATTTGTCGAGCACCCTTTAATGGTAGAAATCCTTGAAGAAGAACATCCTGAAATTGTTGCCTCTGACGAATACAAAGCTTGGACTGAAAAAAAGACCAAGGCTTATAATATTAAAAAAGATTCCTTATCTAATTTAGTCACTGGCATCTGGAGTTTTGATGGAATGGAACAATACGATGGCGAGAAAATGCAAACAACAGAATTTTGGGAGGAAGGATATGGCAAGGTTCGACCTAACTATTCTTTTAGCGCTGAAGGT
Source organism: uncultured Saprospiraceae bacterium (assembly GCA_938033975.1). Classification (GTDB taxonomy): domain Bacteria; phylum Bacteroidota; class Bacteroidia; order Chitinophagales; family Saprospiraceae; genus JAHDBF01. The sequence goes on from CALHKJ010000114.1 coordinate 10,391, forward strand.
GGCTTTACTAGCGAATTAAAAGGAGTAAACTTTGAGGAAGGAGCATGGAAAGTTGATATCGCAAATGAAACCATCGATTTTGAAAGTATTTTTAATAAACGTTCGAAAAAAGGAAAGAAGATTATTGATGGTGGATACTTTAAAGTTGAAGACAAAATCTACTACGAATTGTACAGCCTTTACATTCTATCCGTAGAAGGAAATACACTAAAACTATATGACCCGACAGAAGGCATATTGGTATACAAAAAAAACAATTAGGGAGCTAAGTACTCAGAAAAAATGAAGCTCTTCTTTAAACCTCAACTATTCTTCTATTTTATTTTAGTTCTTGCCGTAGGAGCGATGAGCTCTTGTGCTCAAGTCATGGAGCAGGCTGATTCAGAACGGCAAAGCAACTACAAAGATCTTTCGACAAAAATGAAAGGCACTCATGTGTTTGGCAGAATTGACTCAAGCAATGTTACACAGTTTAAAGAAAATAACATCGAATGGATTGCTCTCGTCCCTTGGGCTTTTCAAGCTGACTACCAAAGTGCAGAAGTAAGATCAAGTCGAGGTGATAGTCTTGAAATTATAAAAAGAAACAATCGCTGGATCAATCAAATAAATACATCGCAAAATGCCGGATACAAAGTTTTCCTAAAACCACATTTGTGGCTCGGTGATGATACAACTGGTATGTGGCGATCTGATGTCTTCCCAACCAATGATGAAAATTGGGAACTATGGAAATCCAGTTATAGAGAGTTTATTTTGAGTTACGCAAAAATAGCAGAGGAGACAGAAGCAGAACTTTATTGCATTGGTGTTGAGTTTTCAAAACTCACAGAAAAGTATCCTGCATTCTGGCGATCCTTAATCAAGGATGTAAGAAATATTTACTCAGGAAAAATTACCTACGCAGCCAATTGGTATCAAGAGTATGAACATATAAGTTTTTGGGATCAATTAGATTATATTGGAATTCAGGCTTATTTCCCTTTGACAAAAAATGACAATCCAACTACAAAGGAAATTGCTAAAGGTTGGGAAAAACATATAGCAAGAATTGAATCAGTGCAAAAGAAATTTAAAAAGCCAGTTTTGTTTACAGAATTGGGATACAAAAGTACTATTGATTCTGCCAAAGAACCGTGGACTTGGGTGGACCACACCGAAGAAAATGAAATGAAAGTTTCTAATGAAACGCAGAATAATTGCTACACAGCATTCTTTGATACAGTATGGAAAGCCAAGTGGATGGCTGGGCTCTTTATTTGGCAAATGCGAGTGGATCACAACATAAATCAAAGAAAAATCGATATTGATTTCACCCCGCAAGCAAAACCCGCTGAGAAAATAATTCGAGAAGCATATGGCAAGCAGTGGTAAATACTACCATTTCTAAGAAATTGGGAGTAAATTGTAGTCATATTTGAGACATGTTCAAAAATTAGCAACTCGCAAAAATTATAAACCGAACTAATCCGTTATTTTAGTAAGATATGAAGTGGATTCTATCAATTTTCTTGATAATGTTTGTTGTTTCCTCAGCGAGTGCTACGCATAATCGTTCAGGCGAGATTACCTACAAACAGATTGGACCTCTTACGGTTGAGGCAACTATTACTACTTATACCAAAGCAAGCAGTACGGGTGCAGATAGAGACACACTAGAATTATTTTGGGGAGATGGGACCAGCACCAAATTGGGAAGATCAAATGGAGATGGTGATATAATTGCCGGACTTGATGTCAAAGTAAATTATTACGTTGGCAGTCATACTTATCCTGGCAGAGCCAGTTATACCATGTATTTTTTAGACCCTAACAGAGTCAATCAAATTCAAAATTTAAACTTCCCCAATTCTGTAGATATTAAATTCTACATCCAGACAAGCTTTACCATTTTCGATGATCAATTTAATGGATTAAACAGTAGTGCCGTTTTGTTGCAACCTCCAATTGATTTTGCCTGTGTCAATAGTCGCTTTATACATAATCCAAATGCATTTGATCCAGATGGAGATAGTTTGGCTTACGAATTGGTTACCCCTCTCCAAGGAGTTAATCAATCAGTACCAAATTATCAATTGCCAAGTCAAATAGTACCTGGTCCAGGGAATCGGATAAATCTTGATGAAAAAACAGGAGACTTAGTATGGGATGCCCCACAAATGGCAGGCGAATACAATGTTGCAATTTTGATCAAAGAATACCGACAAGGTGTCTTAATCAATAGCATCATAAGAGATATGCAGATACTGGTTAGGCTTTGTGACAATCAACCACCGGTAATTGAATCAATGGAGGAATTTTGCATAATTGCAGGTGAAGAATTGGTCATTCCGGTCCAAGTAAATGATCCAGACGTGGATCAATTCGTGCAATTAACCGCAACAGGTGGAATGTTTCAAGAAAACCCAGGAAACATTGATTGGGATAACTCAGGAGTATTTAGACCTACTATCATAAATGATACATTGCGATGGCAAACAGAATGTTTAGACATCAGAGAAGAACCATATCAAGTTGTATTTAGAGCTCAGGATAACGGCATCAGCTCCCAACAAGGCCTCACCGATTTAAAAACGGTATTGGTCTATGTGATGGGGCCACCTCCACTCGATTTACACGGAGAAGCTAAATCCAATACTATAGATATAACTTGGGAGTCACCTTATGTTTGTGATATTCCAGAGGATGATTACTTCCGAGGATTTAATGTTTGGAAAAAAGTGGGATCTAACCCATTCGAAATTGATACTTGTGAAGCAGGACTAGATGGCAAAGGCTATAGCCAGGTTGGCTATTTAATAAATGATATTGAAGATGGTAGATTCATTTTCAAAGATTCAGATTTCGAAGCAGGCAAAGTGTATTGCTATAGAGTTGTCGCTAATTTCAGTTTAAAGACGAATGCCCAAACTCCACAATTCTATAATTTTGCAAGAAGCATACCTTCAGAAGAAGTTTGCGTTACCGCAAATAGAAATGTGCCCCTCCTTACAGCAGTTGACGTTCGACAGACCTCGAGTACCAATGGAGAAATATTTGTTTCCTGGATCAAACC
>CALHKJ010000115.1 GCA_938033975.1 uncultured Saprospiraceae bacterium
CTTACATCAGAGAAGGACAAGAATACGAGGCTGAGGTCACTCTAAGAAATCAATTGAACACCACAGATTATATCGCTGTGAGAAAAGACCCTATCCTATTGGAGTTAGGATTTGAGGTAAGAGATTTGGATTCTAAAGAACAAGAATACCTTCCTAAAAAAGGAGCTTATGTTGTAAGTATTTATAGAAATAAAACAATCGCAGCTACCAATATGGAACCTGGTTATATCATCACCAGTTTCAATGGAAATAGAATCAGCTCAGCCAGTGAGTTGGTGGATCAACTGCAAAGTTCAGAAGGCAGTGTGATATTGGAAGGTTATTATGAAAACTATGTTGGCAACTTTCCATATACTTTTAATATGCCTCAGTAGTCTGGGACTGAGAGTTAAGTATTAAGACGAAAGAAGAAAGACGACAGACTTTAGATTCAAGACTTATGTACGTCCCTGAAATAGGTTGACCGAAAAGCGGTTAACAATGAAAGCAAATATCAGGAAAATCCAAAAACAACGTCGTTACACGACAGATTTCAAAAAACAGATAGTAAAAGATTTTGAAAGTGGTAAATTTAGTGTACTCCAATTGGAGAAGCTACATGGGATTAACAATGCTAGTATCTACAAGTGGATTTATAAGTATTCAAAATTTAATGAGAAAGACTATCGAATAATTGAAATGAAAAAGAGTAGTTCAAAAAAGGTCAAAGACTTAGAGAAGAAAGTCAAAGAATTAGAGCGCATAGTAGGGAGCAAGCAATTAATGATTGATTATCTAGAGAAGATGATGGAGATTGCGAAAGATGAGCTGGATATAGATATTAAAAAAAACTACGGCACCCGACCATCCATTGGTTCAAAGAAAATAGAGGACAAATGAAAACGTCCTTAAATACGCTTTACAGAACAGTAAAAATATCTAAACAAGCAGTAAGTCAATATGCAAAACGGCAAGAAGTATTTGATAAGCAGTTTGAAGATTTAGTATTGGAAGCAGATATTCTAAAAAAAGAACATCCAGGATGTGGTGTTGAGAAGATGTACTACACCTTGAAGCCAGAGTTTATTGGTCGCGATCGATTTATTGAAAATTTTATGGAATTAGGTTATCGAGTAAAGAAAAAGAGGAATTACAAGAAAACGACCCGAGCCTCAAAACAATACTATCCTAATTTAATAAAAGGCATGAAAGTAAATGCGCCAAGTCAAATATGGCAATCGGATATAACTTACATAAAAGTTGGAGCTCGTTATTACTATGCAATTTTCATAATAGATGTTTATACGAAGAAGATTGTTGGTTATCAGTTATCGAATCACATGAGAGCAGCAGCAAATGTGAAAGCACTAAAGATGGCTTTGAAAAATAACAAAGCACCAATGATCCATCATTCCGACAGAGGGAGTCAATATATAAGTAATGAATATGTAGGAATACTTAAAGACAATGGGTGTCAAATAAGTATGGCAACAAAAGCATTAGACAACGCGTATGCAGAAAGAATAAATCGAACGATTAAGGAAGAATATTTAGAGCACTGGGATATAAAAGAATATGACCAACTAAAAAAATCTTTAAAAAGGGCAGTTAATAATTATAATTCAAAAAGAAAACATAATCACTTATCAAGACAATGCCCAATAGAGTTTGAAAATAATTGGAAACTTCTATCAAAGGATAAAAGACCAACTTTTAATATATTTAATGATCAAAAAAATTAATTAAAACTGGTCAACTCTATTTAGGGAAGTACAAACATCAAACATCAAACATCAAACATCAAACATCAATCCTCGCAAGTGAACTTTCAGTTTGCAATATCTTATAAACCAGTTGATCATAATCTTCAATGGTCTTCATCTTCTTTATTTTTTTGATATTGTTGTCGGGGTCCTGAAAGGCGTTGGCAAAGTACTCCCAGTAATTTCCTAATTTCCTGATTACTGCCTTCTCTCCATCTAGCTTTTCTTCGTACTTGCTGAATAGAATATTGTGGTATTTACTAAATCGCTCAATTCTATCTTCAGGATAAAGTTCTGTGTTTTCTTTGATCATCATCGGTAGAAATGGATCAGCAATCAAACCTCTTCCTAACATCCAATGGTCTATACTTGGAAATCGGTCTGCCATTTGACGGAAGCCATTTACGGAAGTGATATCACCATTGTAGAAAAGTTTATGAGCAGAATGATCAATGCATCTTTGAAAACCATCCAAGTCGACGCCTCCTTCATAAAGTTGCTTGCCAATCCTTGCATGGATTCCTATGCTTTTGAGTGGATATTTATTCAAGACAGAAAAGGCATCAATAATCTCATGGCTCGTTTCATATCCCATGCGCATTTTCATAGAGACAATGATGTCTGTTTCGCTGTGCACTCGATCTAATATTGCATCAATTTTTTCAGGATTGGCGATGAGTCCAGATCCCATTCCACGATTCGTGACCATTGGGTAGGGGCAACCTAGATTCCAATTTATCTCAGGATACCCAAGTGATTGAACATATTTGACAACAAATAAAAACTCTTCGGCGACACAGGTCATAACCTGAGGTGTTACCGGCATGTTTGTATTATGCTTGGGCAGTAAATCTTTTTCGTAAACCGATTTAATTACAAACTTTCCATTCAGTCGAATGTAGGGTGCATAAAATAAGTCTATCCCCCCGAAGTGTTCGTGAAAGGCATTCCGAAAGCGAAAGTCAGTGAAGCCTTGTAAAGGGGATGATATGAGTGTGTGTTTACTTATGCTAAATGTTTCGACAAAAATAACAAAGCTAGCAAAGTAAAATAATCCCTTTTATGTTTTTAC
>CALHKJ010000116.1 GCA_938033975.1 uncultured Saprospiraceae bacterium
TTATCTTGATCAATATCTTCTGGAAAATCTACTGCTTTTATTTTTTCATATCCTTTGGTCATCAATGGATTAGGTTTGTATTTGCTATAAAAATTACTAAGCCAGAAATATCCATCTTTATCTTGTATCATTGACCGCACTGCAGGAACTCTACCATCAGGTAGGGTAGACAACTCGCTTTCTCCAAACCAAAGAAATGAATGACCATCATAACGAAATGCACCAGCAGTCTCTGTTCCAATCCAAATGTTCCCTTCCTTGTCTTTATCTATTCCATACACAGCATAAGGTTTATTCCCATTTTCTTCTGATGGAATATTTTTCATCTTTCCCTCAAAAGCCTTTGCTAGATTTTGTCTTGGTAGTTTTAATTCATACAAATTGCTGCCATCATATCTAAATAGATCATTGGCGTCATAACCAAACCACAAATCATTCTGCTCCAACTTCCATTCATTCTTTAAAGTGCTTATTGCTTGAAGGGTGGTAAACTCATTACCATCATACATACTGATACCGTTAGCTGTTTCGATATATAGAATATTATTATGATCTTCTTGTATTCCTCTGATGGTATTACTTGCCAATCCATCACTCGTGGTAAATAACTCTAGCTCCTCACCGTCGTATCGATAAATACCCCTACCATTACTACCAAACCAATACTGATCTTTTGAATCTTGAAAAATAGTCCATATCTGATCATCGAGTTGTGTGGTTGGCTTCTTAGCTTCCAGTGCTTTTAGCTCTTTTGAAGATTTAATTTTTTCCTTACAGGATATTATCATGCTTAGGCAAATTGAAAGAAAGAAAATAGCAAAGGTGGATTTAGTCATATTTTGATCAGTTTACTTGCAGTAAGTTAATATCATTTTTGCAGTATTTACTTTATTCTATTTGTAAAGATGTTCATAAAAAGATATATTGAATTGGACTTTGACTGGATGATATTTTACAATTATTCATCTAGCTTTGTAAAGTATCTGTCAATTAACTCCAAAGGCAAGCTTTTTGGCTTACAACTGCTTTGTTTGTAATTATAAACTGTAAAATATGTTCAAAGCATCCATAATAACTCTAAGCTTATTTATATATGCCTTAACACTGCCGGCACAATCAGCTTATCCTTCGGATAGCGAAATATCAATCATTGTCGAAAAGCATAATTTTAGTGGGGGTGGATTTCAAAGTGATGTCACCATTACTGATGATGGAATGACAGTTTATTCATCAGCAGATGTAGCCGGAATATTTAAGTCTACAGATGGAGGCTTGAGTTATAATAATATAAATGAAGGTCTGAAAAGTCCAAAGGTGGCTAGTCTTGTAATCACACCTGATAATGATCAAATTATATATGCTGGTACCGGAGACAAAGGTGGCTCTGGGGGCTTGTTTAGATCAATTGATGGAGGAGAAAACTGGGTATTGACAGGAGATGGAGATAAGGCACAATTTGCTGGTAATCACTCTGATAAGAACCATCCAATACCAGTTGGTCATCCAAGGTCTAATGGAGATTTGATCATAGTAAAAGCTGGTACCAATCCATCGAGCTATATGGATGATATTGTGATAGCTGGAACATATAAAGATGGTGTCAAAATTTTCACACAAGGTGGTGAGCATGAGCACATCGCCTTGAATCCTGGTGGTTTTGTGAGATCAGTTGCTTTTCATCCTGATGTTCCAAACCTAGCTTATGCAGCCATACAATTTGGAGAAACTGCTCCAGAAGATAGTGGGATTTACGAAATTAGTTTTGGAAACTTAAATGATATAAGTTCTACTAATGTATATCCAACAGCTCTACCTGAAGGCCTCACAGTTCTTGGTAACGGTCATGTCTATGCGGCAATTGGTGAAAATGGTATCGTAAAGTTTAATGGAACAACTTGGTTTCCTCAAAACTCAGGTTTATCTATAGGCAACAGTAATCGTCAATGGACAGCAGCTACAGGTTATGTTTCTGGATCAAATGATGTTGTTTATATTGGAACAAATAATCTTGGAGGAAATGCAAACGGTTCAAATTATTCAAATATTTGGAGATCAGAAAATGGAGGTAATTCTTGGACAGAATTAGTTAATACCAACAATGTTAATGATCAAATACTTGGTCAAACTTATGATTGGTGGTTTCGTATAGATGCATTCCCACAAGCTGGTTTAGGTCGTACCAATAGTGTTGTGAGTTCTATTGATGTTGCGCTTGGCGCGAATGTCGGATCTACTATTGATGACATCATATACGTTTCTGGAAGGGGTGGAATATGGAAGTCTGAAAATGGTGGAAGCACTTGGAATCCTGCAGTATATAATATGCAAGCTACAGCCAACAATGGAGTTGCAGTTAATCCCAGAGATCCCCAACAAGTTGTAATCGCAAATACAGATTTTGTACTTATCGAAACGAAAAATACTTTTGAAAATGATGATATCAAAAGAGATAAACCAAGTGGAGCAGAGTCTAGAGGCTATGATGTAGAATTTGATACCATTGCCAAACAAGTAATCCTAAGCGTTGGAGATAGAGATACAAATAATCCTGGTGGAGGAGAAGTCTATATTAAGCAGGATTCTGATATCGGTACGAATGTAAATTGGATAAATACAAATTTGCAAGGAACAACTTCTGCTAATAACGGTAGAGTGCGTGCTATTTGCCACGGCTATCATAATGGAGGAATGCAGACTAGTCAGACAATTCTTGCTGCAGTAGAAGGGGAAGGAGTTTTTCGATACAAAAATGGTAATTGGACTAAGAGTACTGGTATCACAATAGGAAATACAAAGCGAAGTAATTTTGTCTGGCCTGATAATCAAAATAGAGGTGCAGTTTACTTGCTAGATTTAGATGCAGGTTTGTATCGTTCATTCAATGGTGGTCAAACATGGACAAATATTTGGGATAGCATGCACTTCAATAATAACGATTTTTATAATACAGGTTATATTACTGCAGATGATAACGATCCATCTACTCTGTATATATCAATTCAAGGAGGTAGTAATTCCCCAATTGGAACTTCCTTTAAAGTTTATCGAATGACAGGTGCCAATAGCGGAACCTTTGGTCCACCGGGGTCAAGTGACATCCAAGATATTACAAAACACTCAGGAAATCTTGTTATTAAAAGACCTGGCCCGATTGTCTTTGGACAAGATGGAAGGCTTTGGTTGACTCAACAACAAAATTCTCCGAATGATATTGATGCAGGACTTTTTGTGATGGATGATCCCAAAAATGATACTAGCTTCAAAAATGTTACAACCAATGAATATCGAAATATTGCTATACAGCCATCAGGTATTGATGCTTCTAGTGATGGTCATGTTTATATTTCACAGAATGGAACAGGTTTGGTAAAGGTGAAATATTCTGACAAAGCAAATATTGTTACCAGTGATGATTGTATAACTGTCTATGCTGATCCTAGCAATAGTATCTACACACTGAATGGAGATTTTTCTGATTACAATATTGAACTTGTACGTCCTGGTGGTTTTGTTTATGCAAATCTGAATGATAGTATAAGTGATGATGGAACTTCAGTAAGTGTAAATATTAATGAACTGCCTGTGGGAAGTTTTTTAATCAGAGTCATTGATCCAAGTAACAATCAAATGTTGGTTGAGAAAATAATCAAGTAATTACTTTAGTTATTTTTGGCTAAGTTTAGTCTTTACTGTTTCACGAATATCTCTAGGTTGATATCCTAAGTGATTACTCGCTTTACTATGATCATAGTATTGAAATGAGTTCAAAAGTTTGGCAGTACTGACATTTAGATTAAAAGGCCTTCTTGTTATACGTTCGCCTATTTCACTAAGTTTGCCTAAGGCAATCAACAGAAAACGAGGTAGCGGAATTAGAATAGCCTTTCGATTTTGCTCCTTGAGAATCAGTTTGTAAAATTCTTTAAAGCTGTAGTTTTTATTTGATAGAATATAGTTTTCTCCAGCTATTCCATTTTTAATGGCAGCAACAATAGCTTGCGAAACATCTCTTACATCGACTAGATTCTTTCCGCCTTTTGGGTAAAAAAGAACTTTCTTTTTTAAGCCTAAATGAAGTAATTTATTTGAGCTCTGGGCTCCAAGCATTGGATTGAGTATAAAAGTTGGATGCATTATTAGTACTTCCAAGCCATGATCTTCAAATGCAGATAGGGCAATTTGTTCTGCCTTTAATTTTGAATTTATATAGTTCAAATTTATAGGAGATATCTTCAATTTACTTTCCTCAGTACCTGGTTTATTTTTGTCCCCACTGGTACAGGTGTTGGCAGTACTAACAAGTATAAATCTTTTGATCTTAGATTTAATTGAAGCATCAATTAGATTTTTTACTGCATTGGTGTTGATCAAGTTTTGCTTTGAATTATTGAAAGATCCCATTTGTGTATTGGCAGCACAATGAATCACAATATCAATACCATGGAGTAAATCATCTCTTAGTTCGGAGTCAGACAAGTCCTGCATTTCTGCATTTACAGGAAAGTCAAATTTGAGTTTAGAAGGATTACGACTAATTCCTGTGATGTCATAACCAGTTTCGTAAGCAAGCTGTGCGAGATTGCTTCCTAAGAGCCCAGATATTCCAGTGATGAGTATTTTCATTCGTACTCTAGAATTGGAAGCTCAATTTCTGTTTTAGAATGTTCTTTAATGAAATAATCAATTTGAATCATTTTGGATAGTCATAATTGGATAAGGGATATTAATCGATTCTGAATCAAATTTTTCTTTGATAAGCATAATTGCTTTACTTCTTGCCTGTATGAGACTAAATTTTTCTTCCGCTTGAATCCAAAACCTTACTTGGAAATTGATTGCACTATCACCAAAGGAGAGATAGTAGAATTCTATTTTGTCTTTTTTATAAGGAAATGCTTTTGCTATAGTTTCTTTGGTAATTGATTCTACATGCTTTAAATCTGACTCATAGCTAACTCCTGCTTCTAATACTACCCGCAGGTCTCTAGTTAAGCTATAATTCTTATAAGGACTTTCTGAAATGGAATTATTGGGAATAACTACCAAATTATTGTCCATAGTCCTAATTTTTGTATCCCGTAAACTGATTGACTCAACGCTTCCACCAAAACCGTTGGTTTCTATAAAATCCCCAACATTGATATCGTCTTTTATTGAAAGCGAAATACCAGAAAAAGTATTTGAAAGCGTTCCTTGTACAGCAAGACCTACCGCAAGACCCACAACTCCCGCTCCTGCAATTAAAGAGTTTAATGCTTGATCTAAATTGAGAATACCAAGAGCTAGTATGATGCCTAGTAATATGATGACGATTGAGATCGCACTACCAATGAGACTTCTTATTGAACTTTGCTTAATTCTCCCTCCAATTAAGTTTGTAATGCTCCTACTCAATCGCTTGGAAGCATACAATGAGATGACAAAAACCAATAGAGCAAGAATAAGATTAGGAGAGTTTACTATAAATGCATCAAACCATTCTAAAAGTTTATTTAAAAGGTTTTGTAAGGATAATTGAAATTGATCTTTCATTTGAATACTCCGATTTGGCAAGCTTAAGATATAGAACTAAGGCTAATTTAGCTTAAAAAAATTCCTTTAATTGAATTTTTCTATACGGTATAAGACAATTTTTATTTTTTCAGCACGACTGAAAAAGCAAAATGGTTTACCATTACTTCTAGTTCTTCTACTCTTTTTCTTTTATTAAGGCTTGTTAATCTGGGTAGGTGCTCTGCATAGTAAAGTTGATTGTTTATCATTTCAAACAATGTCGAACCAAGACTTTTTGCATATTTAAAATCTGGGTTGATATCTTCGATAATAGCAGCCAGTTTACCTACTAATTCTTTGTAAGGGATATAAAAGCCGTATTTATTTACCTTGTCTACTCCCGATATATGATAGGTTTTTGAGCTTTCATTCATAATTATTTGAAAAAGTAAACTCTCATTTATGTACTCAGACAGTTGCGATTCGGAATTGGCATGAATCATGCAATGTATAGCTCTCTCTAATTTCAGTTTGCTATCATCAAGATTCATAGTTTTTAAGTCAATTAAGTAAGTTACCCACTCCCAATACCAACATGTGAGATAAATCAACAAAAATTGTTTATTTTCAAAATAGCGGTAAATTGACACCTCTGAGGATGACATTTTTGTGGCTAATTTCTTAAAAGTGAACTTTTCGTACCCAAGTTCGTCTATTAATTCAATAGCATTCTTTAATAATCTATGTCCATACTCAGAATCTTGTGGGTCCTTTAGAAAGAGTTTTTTAGGTAATTCAAACCTCAATTTTAAAGACATGTTGTAACTTTTTGTAAATATAGTAAGAAAAACTAAAACATTAATGGATGGTTGTCGTTTATGTTAGTAATACTTACTTTATTAATTATTTGTACTATCTTTAAACTAAAATTGAAACCAAATGAAATTTATTATTAGAAATCAATCTGGCATATCAAATAAATATTTAAGATTTGCAAAGTGGAAAATCAGAAAGTTGAGCAGAAAGTATGGTGGTCTTATTTATAGCGAGATTTATGTTAAAACTGTTTCCAAAAACCCCGAATTATACAAAGTGACTGTAAAAATGGGGGTGCCAGGTCCTGATATTGTTGTATCAGCACAATCAGACAACCTAAATTCTCTTTGGTCAGCACTTTCTTCCAAAATGAAAAGGCAATTAAGGAAACTCAACGCAAAGTAATTTTATGTCTCAAAAACTGACTCCTTTACAAAGGTTTCAACGATTATTAGCACTAGAGAAAAAGGACATTACCCAAGTTTATGTCTATGCATTTTTTAATGGTGTTGTTAATCTAACTTTGCCTTTGGGTATTCAAGCTATCGTTAATTTAATACAAGGTGGTGAGCCTAATGCTTCATGGTACATTCTTGTGACCTTTGTCATTATTGGTGTAGCTCTAACAGGAATTCTTCAATTGTTACAGTTAAGGATTGTGGAAAACTTGGCTCAACGGATATTTGGAAACGCATCCTTTGAATTTGCACTAAGAATACCTAAAATAAAATATCAAGCCTTTAGAGATTACTATGGACCAGATCTTGCCAATCGTTTTTTTGATACACTTACGATTCAAAAGGCATTACCAAAAATATTAATAGATTTTTCTTTAGGTCTTTTTCAAGTGATTGTAGGTTTGTTTGTACTTAGTCTTTACCATCCATTTTTTATCATATTTAGTGTGTTACTTTTAGTCGTTGTATATCTGATTATTGCAGCCACTGGACCAAGAGGGTTACGAACAAGTATTCAGGAGTCAACGGCAAAATATAAAATTGCATTTTGGTTAGAAGAAATGGCAAGAAGTAAGCTTTCTTTTAAGTTGGCGAGCAATAATAAACTAGGTCTACGCAAAACAGATGAACATGTTGACACTTACTTAAAAGCTAGAGAAAATCACTTTAATGTTATAATTGCGCAGTCGGCTTACTTAATTGTATTCAAAGTTTTGGTTGCTTCGGGACTACTTATTACAGGTAGCATACTTGTGTTCAATGAGCAGATGAACATTGGTCAGTTTGTGGCAGCAGAAATTATAATCATCTTAATTATCGCCTCGGTGGAAAAAATCATCAAAACGATTGAATCCATTTATGATATTCTTACAGCCTTAGAAAAAATTGGATTTGTCTTTGATAAGCCAATAGATGATTATGATGGAGTTACTCTTAAAGAATCAGATGATTCTTTTGAAGTATCTGCGGAAAATCTCTCTTATCGTTATGACAATGCAGCACAAGATACGCTCACAAATATAAATTTCACCATACCTACAAACAAATCAATCCTAATTTCAGGTCCTCCAAGTGCTGGAAAGTCAACCTTACTAAGACTTATATCAGGAATTTTGGAACCCGCAGATGGGATTATAAAGTATAATGGTTTTCCAATAAAGTCATTAGATTTTGATGTGCTCAAAAGAGAAATTGGATTTTATTTAAGTAACAATGAAATATTCTTTGGAACGATTTTAGAAAATATATCCATGGACCGTGAAAACGCAACTCCAGAAAATATTAATAGGGCAATTGCTTTGACTGGCTTGTCACCTTTTCTTGCAAAAATGCCTTTAGGCTTTAAAACTATTATTGATCCAGAAGGTAAAAAGACACCTTCGAATGTGCAAAATAGAATCTTACTAGCTAGAGCATTAGCAACCAATCCTAAATTGTTGATCCTAGAAGATCCACTCGATCATATTGAAAGTCAAGAGAAAGAACAGATTGTCAAAGCGATTTGCTCAGAGGAAAATAGATGGAGCATCATTGTATCATCAGTAGATACTATATGGAATAAATATATCTCAGAAACCATCGAACTTAAGGATGGGCAAATTGTAAATAATTAAATATTTATCATGTTGAACATTACACATATTTCAGTTAGTAAATATTTAGATCCTTCAAATTATAAATCGTTTAAACACTTTGAGGATAGAAGCCATTCTAAATATCTTCCAAAAATTATGATTGGTATATTCTTATTGTTTATTGCCAGTATGTTCCTTCCTTGGACACAAAACATACGCTCTACTGGACAAGTCTCAACCTTAAATCCGTACGACAAGCCACAAAATATCCAATCGCTACTGGGAGGAAAAATTGATAAATGGTACGTCAAAGAAGGTCAATTAGTAGATGTTGGAGATACCATAGCAATACTGACAGAGGCTAAAGAAGAATATTTGGATCCAGATCTATTAGCAAATACCAAAGTGCAAAGAGAAGCTAAATTGAGATCGGTAGATGCCTATAATTCCAAATATAATTTTTTGGTAGATCAATTGGATGCCTTGCAAGAATTGCAGAAAACTAAAATTCAACAATTGCAAATTAAGCAACAGCAGATAGAAATTGAAATCAATTCTATGCAACAAGAGTTGATCGCTGCAGAAACTTATGCTGAGAATGCATCAAACCAGCTTCTCCGAATGGAGCAAATGCATGAGAGGGGTATCAAGTCTTTGACGGATTTAGAGACTAAAAAATTATCCAATAGGGAAGCGGAGGCTAAGTTGCTATCAGTAAAAAACAAATTAACTAAATTGGATAATGATAAATTAGATTTAATTCAAGAAAGAGAATTTGTACTTACGGATTTCCAACAAAAAGTAGCGAAAGTAGAATCAGAAATTCAATCAACTAATTCTTATAGATTTTCATTAGAAGGAGAATCTAATAAACTACAATCTAAATACAATCAAATAGAGCAAAGGCAAAATGCCTACATAATCACCTCACCAATCAATGGAAGAATTACTAAAATATTGAAAAATGGAATTGGGGAGTTTGTAAAACCGCAAGATGATATAGCTACCATTGTGCCAACCGAATATCAAAGAGCGGTTGAGTTGTATGTGCAGCCCGTAGACATGCCTCTCATAAGAGAAGGCAAAGAAGTTCGACTTCAGTTTGATGGCTGGCCTGCAATTGTTTTCAGTGGCTGGCCAAACAATTCTTTTGGAACTTATTCTGGGGAAGTTTTTGCCATTGACAATGATATCAGCGAAAATGGTAAATATAGAATCATAGTAGTTGAAAATGACGAAGAAAAGAAGTGGCCAGAATTGATTAGAATAGGATCGGGAGCAAGAGGTCTCCTCTTACTCAATGATGTAAAAGTATATTATGAAGTGTGGCGAAAGCTTAATGGATTCCCTCCAGATTTTTATGAGTCAGGAAGCAATAAACGCTTAAAAAATAAAGCACCAATCAGAAAAGTGAAGTAAATGAAATTTTATAGTAGAAAATTAATAAAGCCAGGTGACCTCAATGCAAACAATACTCTTTTTGGAGGCGCACTTTTGAAATGGATAGATGAGGAGGCAGGAATCTATGCAATGACAAAATTGGATAGTAAGCAGGTTGTCACCAAATTTATTTCTGAGATTGATTTTGTCAATTCAGCAAAGCAGGGTGATGTGATTGAGATTGGTTTGGAGTATCAAGCAATTGGACGCACAAGTATTACATTTTCTTGCATGGTACGAAATGTCTTTACTCAGAAGACCATAATTGCCATTGAAAAATTAGTATTTGTGAAAATTGACAGTCAAGAAAATCCAATACCACACGAAAAGACTGAAGAAACAATGGGATTTACCAAGCAAGAATCATGAATAAAGTTTTCATAAAGCACGGAATATTTTTATGTTTTTTATTTTCTGCGGCGCAGGCTTACGCCAATGATACCTTGCTATTAGAGGATTATTTAGAAGTAGTTTTAAAATATCATCCTTTAATAAAAAAGGCAGATATAAACAATGAAATTGCCGAGGCATATAACCTTAAAGGAAAAGGAGCCCTCGATCCCAAAATTTATTCAGACTTTGATAGAAAAAGATTTGATGGTTCAGATTATTTTTCTGTTTGGCAATCAGAAGTAAAAATTCCTACATCGCTTCCCATCGATTTCTCATTAGGCTACGAAAACAATGACGGTAGTTTTTTAAATAGTGAAAATTCCGTACCAGACAACGGTCTAGTCTATGGAACTATCAATTTAAGCATTCTAAGAGGTTTGCTCTTTGATGAACAGCGCTATAATATTCAATATGGCGAATTGCAAGGATTGAAAAGTCGAATTGAAAGAGAGATTCTTATACGTGAAGTTGTTTTTCAAGCAACCAACGCATATTTAGATTGGACATCGCAAAATAATTCCGTAAATATAAATCAAGATTATCTGGAGCTGATAAGAGTTCGCCATCAAAATATAATCCAATTATTTATTAATGGAGATAGCCCAGCAGTAGATACCTTAGAGTCTCGACTCAATATAAACTCAGCTGAAAAATTGCTTTTAGAATCAAGGAGTAAGCTCATTAAGTCAAAACAAAACTTAAGTCTATTTATATGGAATGAGGATGGACAAGCTTTGCAAGTGAATAGCGATATTGAACCTATGTCACTTGAGAGTCTTGTCTCTACCTTGCAAGAATTATCAATATTGATAAACCCCAATTTTGATCTAGATCCATTGATTGCGAAAGTTGATAATACAATACAAGGATTAGCCTTGGATACTCGATTGGAAAAGGAAAATCTAAAGCCACAACTAGATCTAAAATACAATACAATTTTAAATCTTGGAAAAACGGAATTTGATCCAACTTTTACAACAAATGATTATAAATATGGAGTATCATTCCAATACCCAATATTGAATAGAAAAACTCGTGGGCAGATTCGAATCAATGAATCGTTTGCTAGACAGAGTGAATTTGAAAAGATTGAATATTTAGCAAGACTGAACAATAAATTTGAAGCATTAATTTCGCAACAAGAAATTCAAGAAAATTTATTAAATGTAGCTTTGGAAAAGCTAAATAACTCTCAACTATTATATGAAGCTGAGCTCCTCAAGTTTGACTTAGGTGAGTCCTCAGTTTTCCTACTCAATCGACGCGAACAAAAATTACTAGAATCTCAAATCGATTTGCTTAAAACTTATCATACTTTGGGTAAGACATTTGGAGAGATGTATTATTTAAAAATGGGGCAGTAGTATCATTGTTTGAACTGGTGACTCAAATCTTTGCAAACAAAGAAGTCTTTGTTCCTTTGGATGTTTCTATCAATACCAAATAAGTACCTTGTGTCAAGTGGCTAATTACAAACTCAGCTTGATTAGTTTTGAGAACGGAATTACCAGTAAGATCCAAAATCGATGCTGAAACAAATTCTGCACCTTCAAGATCAATCACTATCTTTTCACTTGATGGATTGGGAAGAATTGTAATTTCTACTTGTTTTAATACATCTTGAGTGTTGAGAGTCTGGCTGTCAAATTCCCAGCAATCTTCAAAGTAAATAAAGTTGCCGCCTTGGTTAGAAAAGCCAGAGACAATGTAAGCATTGTCACCAATCGAAAATGCAGCAGGATTAAATCTCCCAGCGCTAGGAAACCTGCTAACTTCTTCCCAGCTATCATTGTCAGGGCTATACTTCCAAACGTCACGTAGTACTGGGAAGCCTAAGCCCACATAACCATGATCTTTGATTACAAATCCTACAGGCCCTGATCTTGCTTGACCACCATAATCAGCCTTTTGGATCCAACTATCATCAGCCGGATTGTATTGCCAAAAATCTCCTAAGGATGTTGTCGAAGGATCTTCGGTATGAAAACCTAAGCCCAGATAAGCAAAATTTCCAATTGTAAAACTTATAGCTCTATCCCTTCTTGGACCTGGAAAATCTGCTTTTTGAGTCCAAGTGCCTCCATTAGGATCAAATTCCCAAAAGGTATTGGTTTCATTTCCAACCACATTGGTTTGATTCCCAGTTCCTACATAAGCAAGATTACCAATAGTAAAAGCAGTTGCTGAAACTTTACCGATACCAGGGAAGGTATCAAGCTCCAACCAAGAATCATTTAGTGAATCATATTCCCAAACATCATTAAGAAGTGAGTCTGCATTTCTTCCTAAGCCTACATAACCTTTGTCACCAATTGAAAAACCAATTCCTAATTGTCTATCAGGACCAGGATAATCTGCCATTCTTTTCCAAGTATCGTCACTCGGATTGTACTCCCAAATGTCTTTAAGAAATTCTTGATTTTGAGTTGTTCCTAATCCTATATAGGCTCTATCTCCAATTGTAAAGCTTACTGGACTAAATCTAGGATCTCCGATAAAGTTATCTTTTTCACTCCAATTTCCTTCAATTTGTGCTCCAATATGACTTGTAGTCAAAATAATAAGGAATGTAAATAATGTGATAACTATGTGTTTGATTTTCATGGAAGTTTGATTTTAATGAAGCTGTATGGATTGATTTGTGGCTGATATATAAATTTACAAAATTACCTGCTGGAAAAGACATACTTTCCCTTTATTGTAATGATCGGGTAGGCCATCTGTATTTACTAGTTCTTCTGCACCTAAAAATTCAAAACCGTGTTTTTGATAATGCGCAATGAGTCCCTTATTCAAGCCAACCGTATCCAATCGAATATATAGTAAGTTGTTGTTCCTTCCATATTGTTTTGCCCAGTCAACAATAGTCCCCACATAATTCTTTCCTCTAAAATCTGGATTCACTGCTATCCGGTGGATGTAAATCGAAGGTTCGTTTTTACTTCCCCATATTAATTTATCTTCCAAAGTTGTTGCCCAAATGCAGGCAATCTCATTTTCAATCTCAATCTTCCACTGATGTCCCTCTTCAATTTCTGTCGTAATCAATTCTTCTGAAAAAACTGGCCATGCTACTTGGTTTTTTAATTTCATGTACTCAGTAGCAATACCATAAAGCTCAAATATTTTTGAAAGGTCTGTGAGTTGGCTATTGAGGATTTTCATATGCTCTTACTTTCATTTATTGGGAATTGGAAATTTTCAATATTCTGAAAAAGCTTTTCATGCTGTTCTTTGAAAACCTTTCTGATTAATCCTTTAACAGGAAATATTGATTTGATCGTTATTTTTTCTTCGATAATTGAATGATCATTCTTTGATTCTATAATGAAATTCATTTGAATATGAATGAGTTTCAACACGGTGGCCTGAAAGCTTACCTGATTTGGGTGTATGCTTTCAACAGTTGCTGGGTAGGTAAAGGAAAAAGGAATGAAACCAAATTTGAGGGTTTCATAAATAAGGTAGCTACCATCATTGGTAGTTTTAATTTCTGAAATGACTGGATGTACTTCCGTAAATTTATTCATATCTGATAGTATATCAAAGACGTGGTGGCTTGGTTTTTTAATTTCAAAAAGAAGTGTCATTTGATTTTTTTGAATCCTTCAATGATTTTCATTAATCATCTAATTTGAATTTTCAAACTAAATTTATTTTTAGCATAAGATAGGAATCTATTTATGTCCTTCATAAAATAATTATGTCGCGAAAAAAATTAGTTGTTATAGCAAGTCCTAATTAGTTGTTTTGACAAGTGGCAAAATAGTTGTAGAGGCAACTAAAAAATATCAAACTAATTTTCAAAAAAGCTTTGCTTTTAATTTTTATTAGTCCTATCATTGTATTAGTGAATAACACAATAACAAAATATCACACAACAAACATTCTCGTTTGTAGTTCTGTAAGGAGAACTAGGAGAGGTCGCTTGACCTCATAATATTGTTATTGCTGTAGGGTGATGTCCTACGACTCGAAGTCACATCATATCGTCGTTTGCGACGAATAAATTTCATTTATTTTTTCATTTCTTCTCATTGAAGTACATAGCATAATTCATTATGGTATCTACAAAATTCATTTTGCGAGAGGCAAGCACATTGGACTTTGCCCAAGCAGAAACCATATGCAATTGGTATCACCTTTCTTCACAAGAACGGGGTACTGGTATTGCTACCCGTACTGTTTCTTACATCCAAACTAAAATGGAAAAAGCGGAAGCAGTCATTGCCTATGATGATACACGAGTCATTGGCTTTTGTTATATAGAAAGCTTTGAAGACAAAAATTATGTTTCCAATTCGGGCTTGATTGTACATCAGGATTATCGTGGGATGGGTGTAGCGAAAAAGATAAAGTCGATGGTCTTTGATCTTGCAAAAAAGAAATATCCTAAGGCAAAAATATTTGGTATTACGACAAGTGAAAAGGTGATGAAAATCAATGTTGATCTTGGTTATATCCCAACCAGCTTTACCAAGTTGACGAGTGACGAGAAATTTTGGAGTGGCTGTTCTAGCTGTCCTAACTATTCCATTCTATTGGAAAAAAATAAAAAGATGTGTCTGTGTACCGGTATGATAGCCTTACCTGATACTCAAAAAACAAACAATAATGAAAACAAATAGTAAAACAGTTGTTCTTGCTTATAGTGGAGGTCTAGACACTTCATTTTGCATACCATTTTTAACAGAGCAAGGCTTTGATGTGCATGCTGTCTTTGTAAACACCGGTGCCACTTTTGCCGACGAAGTCGAGCAGCTAAAAGAAAAAGCAATTAGTATCGGAGCAAGTAAATTTGAATGTATAGATGTAAGTAATGAGTACTATACAAAGTGTATCCGATATCTTGTTTATGGAAACATTCTGCGTGGAAATACTTATCCTCTTTCAGTAAGCTCAGAAAGAGTTTTTCAAGCAAAGGCTGTCTTAGATTATGTCTTAAAAACTGACGCAAAATATGTAGCGCATGGAAGCACTGGGGCAGGAAATGATCAAATTCGTTTTGATATCTTTTTTCAAAGTATGGCTCCTGATGTGAAAATCATTGCACCCATTCGAGATCATAAAATATCGAGACAACAAGAAGTCAATTTCCTAACTGAAAGAGGGATAGAATTTGCTACCGAAAAAAAGGATTACTCCATAAACAAGGGACTGTGGGGTACAAGTGTTGGAGGCAAGGAAACCTTAAGTTCACATTTACCATTACCAGACTGTGCCTATCCAAGTCTTGCCGAAAGAACTGATTCTCAAGAAATCACTTTGGGTTTTGCAAAGGGCGAGGTAAGTCATCTGAATGGAGAGAGTTTAGATCCAATTGTGTTGATTCAGAAATTAGAAGCACTTGCAAGTCAATATGGAATAGGGCGTGATATTCACGTCGGTGATACGATTATTGGTATCAAAGGAAGAGTGGGCTTTGAAGCTGCTGCTGCCATGATTATCATTAAAGCTCACGAACTTCTAGAGAAGCATACCTTGACTAAGTGGCAAGCACACTGGAAAAAACAAATGGCGGATTGGTATGGAATGATGTTGCATGAAGGTCAATTCCTTGACCCAACATTGAGAAATATGGAGGTCTTTATCGAGTCAACACAAAGCCATGTAAGTGGAGAAGTGAAAATTAGTTTGCATTTGCAGCGATTTACGCTTGACGGAATACAATCAGACTTTGATCTGATGAATAGTGACTTTGGTTCTTACGGTGAAGAAAATAAAGCATGGACAGGAGATGATGTAATTGGTTTCACAAAAATTCTTTCTAATCCACATCAGATATATTATTCAGTACACAAAGAAAATGCTAGCATATGAAAATTGGAGTAATAGGAGCAGCGGGATATACCGGTGGCGAACTTATTCGTTTGCTTTTACATCACCCTGAGGTAGAATTGGTTTCAGCGGTAAGTGAAAGCCAATCTGGGAAAAAAATTGATTCAATACATACTGATTTGAAAGGTGAAACAGATTTGTTTTTTGACTTGCGACTCGACGAGGAAGTTGATTTGTTTTTCTTATGCAAAGGGCATGGACAATCAACCAAACATCTCGCTCTTAATCCACATGATTTAGATAAAAAAATTATTGATCTTAGTACAGATTTTCGACCTCGAAATAATGAACTAAAATTTGTTTATGGTCTACCTGAGCTGAACAAAACAGAAATACAGCTAGCCAATCACATTGCAAACCCAGGTTGTTTTGCCACTTCCATCCAGTTAGCTCTTTTACCACTTGCAGCCAAAGCATTAATCAATGATGAGATACATATCCATGCCATCACTGGTTCGACTGGCGCAGGGCAAAAGCCAAGAACAACAACACATTTTTCGTGGAGAAATAATAATCTTTCCATCTACAAACTTTTTGAGCATCAACATCTTTCTGAAATAACTGAATCCTTAAAACAAGCTCAAGCTGGATTTGATAAACACATAAATTTTGTACCAATGAGAGGTGATTTCCCTAGAGGGATACTAAGCTCAATTTACATGCAGTGTGAATTAGATCAAAATGAAGTAATGGACATTTATACTGATTATTATCAAGCTCATCCGTTTGTGCATGTAACAGATGAAGAAATAAATCTGAAGGAGGTAGTCAATACCAATAAATGTTTTTTACAAATACGAAAGCTTGCAGGAAAACTACATGTCACCTCAGTTATTGATAATCTATTGAAGGGTGCTTCAGGTCAAGCTGTACAAAATATGAATCTGATGAATGCCTGGGATGAAAAAGCTGGACTTAGGCTAAAGCCTGCAGCCTTTTGAAATGAAAATAAAAATAGAAATGCTTGTCCGCCGAAGCTTCAGCGTAGGAGGGAAAATTAAAATGCTTGTACGCCGAAGCTTCAGCGTAGGAGGGAAAATAAAAATGCCTGCCCGCCGAAGCTTCAGCGAAGGAGGGAAAATTAAAAAATAGATTATGATATCATTATTTGAAGTTTATCCATTACTGGAAATAGAACCTGTTAAAGCAAAGGGAGCCTTTGTGTATGACAAAGAAGGTAGAAGCTATCTTGATTTTTATGGAGGACATGCTGTTATTTCAATAGGGCATTGTCATCCACATTATGTTGATCGATTACAGCAACAATTAAATAAGATTGGTTTTTATTCTAATTCTGTTTGTAATCCATTACAGGAAGAATTAGCAAACAAATTGACCAAACTATCTGGTCTAGAGAATTACAAATTATGGATGTGTAATTCTGGAGCCGAAGCTGTCGATAATGCATTGAAGATGGCCTCTTTCAAGCGCCCAAATACAAATAAAGTTTTGACCCTGCCAAATTGTTTTCATGGCAGAACTTCTGCAGCTATCAATGTTACCGATAATGACAAAATCAAGTCGAGTATCAATTCGTCCATTGAGGTAGAGCATATTGATCTTGAA
>CALHKJ010000117.1 GCA_938033975.1 uncultured Saprospiraceae bacterium
ACCAAAGCAGCCATGCTAGCGGTTTCAAGAGGACTTGCTCAGCTGACCAAAGGAAGTGGAGTGACCGTCAATTCGCTTATTCCTGGTTCAACAATGACGGAGGGAGCAGAACAATTTTTAGCCGATTTGGCAGCCAAAGAAAATAAAGATGTTGCTCAAGCGGAGAAAGATTTTTTTAGTGAGGTGAGAACTTCATCCTTGCTTCAGAGATTCGCAACTGTCGAAGAGATTGCCACTAGTATTGTTTATTTTGCCAGTCCCCTGGCAGGCGCCACAAATGGAGCCGCAATAAAATTAGATGGTGGAAGTATAGGGGGAATTATTTAAATTGAAAAAAATGAAATTAAAAAGCACACTCATTATCAACTTGTTTCTATTCTTTTTCTTAAGTTCATCTTGCCAGGAATTGATAAAGACTGATCAAAAAGAAAAACTTGAGAAAATAGAAATGACTGATTCAGCCGAAAAGAAAGAAAGCGTACTTCGCCATGTTGTCATTTTTAAATTTAAAGATGATGCAAGTGAAGAAGATGTCAACAGATTAAATGAATCCTTTAATGCATTAGCAAGTGAAATATCTGTAGTCAAAGATTTTGAATGGGGCTTAAATGATAGCCCTGAAGATTTTCATCAGGATTTCACACATTGTTATTTATTGACTTTTGATTCTGAAGAAGATAGAGATAATATATATACTCCACATCCCAAACATCAGGCCTTTGTCAAGAGTTTGGGTCCACATTTAGAAAAAGTATTTGTCGTGGATTATTGGACGAACCCTTAAAAACCTAAATGCTCTAAGATGAATTTTATTGACTTTACAATCATTGCTTTTTACTTTGCGATCATATTATGGATTGCAAGATGGGCTGCATCAAAAAAGGACAATTCTGAATTTTCATCTGTAGACTATTTTTTAGCCGGTAGGAATCAAGGGTGGTTGGTAATTGGAGCCTCTTTGTTTGCCTCCAATATTGGTTCTGAAATAATACTTGGAGTGTCTGGGGCTGGTGCGAGAGCAGATATGCCGATGGCCAATTTTGAGATTTTAGCTTCATTAGTTTTGATTTTGTTCGGATGGGTATTTGTGCCTTTTTATTTGAGATCTGGTATTTATACCATGCCTGAGTTTTTAGAAAAAAGATATTCAACAGCCTGTCGAAATTACCTTTCAGTCGTCTCAGTATTGGCCTACGTAATTACTAAAATTTCCCTCATTATTTTTGCCGGTGCCCTGGTGTTTGAAGTCTTGGGAATTCCATTCTGGACCGGAGCAATCATTACTGTGGTTGTCACAGGTCTTTACACTGTTTTGGGAGGACTCAAAGCGGTGATTTACACAGACATGGTACAAGCATTTATTTTGATTTTGGGGACGGTGATCGTGACCATATTTGGTTTATACCATCTGGGTGGATGGGATGGTTTGATTGAAACCATTTCAGTTGCTTCTTTAGAAGAAGGAAAGCCAAGTGTAGATAGCTTTTTCAATCTTTGGCGACCGATGGATGATACAGACTACCCATGGACGGGCATGTTGTTTGGTGCTCCAATCTTAGGAGTTTGGTATTGGTGTACAGATCAATACATCGTACAAAGAGCCTTGTCAGCAAAGGATGTCAGCAGTGCTCGGAAAGGGGCCTTGTTTGCTGGCTATTTAAAATTGTTGCCCGTATTTATATTTTTTATTCCAGGAGTTATTGCCTATGCCTTGCTTCAGAAAGGGATCATTGATTTTTCTTTGGACAATGCCGATCAAGCCTTGCCTGCACTTATCACCCAACTATTACCAAGTGGCTTGAAGGGATTAGCAATCGCAGGTTTGTTAGCGGCCTTGATGAGTTCACTATCTTCAGCTTTTAATTCTAGTTCTACCTTATTAACCATTGATTTTTATCAAAAATTCAGACCCAATGCTTCAGAGAAAAGTTTGGTTCGCTTTGGTCGATTGGCAACTGTCATTTTAGTGATACTTAGTCTAGGATGGATTCCGTTTATGGATGCCTTAATGGATGGTGGTATTTTCAAATATCTGCAAAGTATTCAAGCTTACATTTCTCCTCCTATTGCCGCAGTATTTTTACTAGGCCTATTTTTTAAATGGATAAACGCCAAGGGTGCAATAGTTACACTCTGGTTAGGTTTTATTATTGGAATTTTCCGTTTGGTAATGGAATTCATGAGGAATAATGGAAGTATTGTTGTTGATCCAAATGGTGCATTGGCATATTTTTTAGGCATTAATTTCTTACACTTCGCATTATTCTTATTTCTTTTTTGCTCAGCTATATTGATGCTTATTAGTAAAATGACAGAGGCGCAATCAGAAGAATCATTGGTGTTAGTGACCTTTCAGAAAAAGACAGGCACGGCTGCATTTAGATGGTCAGCAGATATTACCCTTTCATTGGTTTTAGTGACTTTGGTATTACTCCTTTGGCTGATTTTTAGTCCTTTTGGAATAGGCTAGTAAAAAGATATGACTGTGGCCTGTCGTTGCTAAATTTCATCTTTTGAGATGAGTAAATATGCCTCTATTTTGGCTTCAAACGATTAGCTTTTTCTAGATGGGAATTGAGTACTTTCTTCAACCGTATGTGGGTATATGATAATCACTGAATTTTAAAAAATAATCAAAGTT
>CALHKJ010000118.1 GCA_938033975.1 uncultured Saprospiraceae bacterium
GCTATAAAGTCAAAATATCTTTGAAAATAAATAACCAAAGGTATTATGAAACGACTATTCTATTTCACAGCAATTTGTTTCCTTTTAGGTCTTAATTCTATTATTGCACAAGATGAAGAAAAGCTAAAGTTCTATATTGATATTCCTGCTTTTGAATATCCATATAATTTAGATGCTGAATTTCCAACTGCATCGATGGAACAATCAATTCGTCTTACCAAAAATTTTTACTATGCGACTCACTTTGGTATTGAGCATTTTGGCAAAAAGAGATTTGGAATAAGACACAAGCTCTGGAGTCAAGTTATCATGACTGTTTTTGATTTTGCCCCCATTCCTCTTTCCAATACTTGGTTACATGAAGAAAGCCACAGAGCTATATTATCGATAAATAATATCAAAAGTAGGAATGCCCACTGGTCAAATAGTGTAAAAGGAGTTGATGATATAGATCTCATAAATTTTAAAGCGCTTCGTCCGGCCGATATTACTAGAGAAGCAACAGCTGGAAATGAAGGAAACCTAGAGTTTGTTTTGGCTATACAAAAAGATATGTTTTATGATGAAGTCAACACATGGAACTACGGATTATACTGGGGCAACTATCTAGTCAATTCATTTTATTTATTTGGTTCTACTCGACCTGGCTCAGAACCTTTGGTGAGATTTAAGCACAGTGAGGATTCAGATGTCCACAAAAGAGATGTGAATGGCTTTGATCCAATCAATGCAACTTACGATATGTTCAATCCTTTTGTGGAGTATACCGAAAGAGGTATTCATCCATCGGGAGAAGGAGTTGACAGATACATAGAATTTAATGATCTATCATCGGAGGCACAGGGCTTTCTTAAAAATCAATTTGCTCTTTCATTATTGAATTTTGTAGACCTTAATCTTTTTGGTGTTCAGCAGATTGGAAAAAATGTCAAGTATAATTTTTCACTTAGGCACCATATGACTTCATTTGGATCAATGGTTGGAGCCAACATATTTTTCAAAACTGATAATTTTGGAGGATTTATCCATCCAAAAGTTTTTCGCAATAAAGAAAATACGTCTTTTGGTCTTGATCTAGAGCTAAGGTATAAAATGGGTCTTTTAAAACTATCAGCATGGCAGCAACCAGAGAATCTACTTTACCATGATACGGAACAAAAAACGGGTGGTTTAATACAATTGAGTTTGGCTCCGAAGTTAAAACATTTTACCCCCTACATAGATCTTAACTTAAAGTCAGCTGGCTGGGTGCCAGGAAATCCATATCTTGATAAAAATTTTAATCTTCGTGTAGGTTTAAGGAAAGCCTTTCATGAGAAATGATCGATCAATTAAAGTAGAACGCTTTGAGAAAACTAATCTTCATATTAATCTACTGTTTTCTCATATCCATGTTTTCTTGTAAACCAACAACTTCTTCACCCAATCAATACATAGATTCAAACATACCCACTACTACCCCACTTCTTTTTGCCAAAGACTTTATATCGAAGGATTCTATCTATGAATTTGGATCAATCTTCAATAAAGAAATGGACGAATTTTATTTTGCCATTGATTCCGGAGGAAGGGCTCTAATAAAATTAAGTCAGTTTCAGAATGGAAAGTGGAGTCATCCGAAAAGTATTATTTCAGATGAAGAATTTAGTTTTAATGATCCATTTCTTTCCAATGATGAAAAAAGACTTTATTACATTTCTGATATGCCAAGAAATCAAAGGGACACCATTAAGGATTATGATATTTGGTATTCAGAAAGAATTAATGATCATTGGTCTGATCCAATCAATGCTGGCCCGAAAATCAATTCTGATGCCAACGAATATTACATTTCATTTACCAAGGATGGTGCTATGTACTTTGCCTCTAATATTGGCAAAAGCGAAAAAAGGCAACATGACTTTGACATTTACAAAGCTCCTTACCTAAAAGGTAAATTTGAATCTCCTCAGAAATTAAATGACTCGATAAATTCGCGCAGATATGAAGCTGATGTTTTCATCGCACCTGATGAATCATATATCATCTATTGTTCAGCAAGGAAAAAAGAATTTGGCAGGGATTTATTCATCAGTTTTAAAGATGAAAAAGGAGATTGGACAGAGTCCAAAAACATGGGAGAAAAAATAAATACTAAAGGACCTGAACTTTGTCCATTTGTTACTAAAGACGGAAAGTTTTTTTTCTATACCAGCAATCAAGATATTTATTGGGTATCTACGGAAATATTTAAGGAAATAAAAAGTGAATAAGTCAGATAGATGTAAGACGAAAGATGTAAGACTTATGAGGAACCGAGAGCCGAGAGTCGGGAACCGGGAGTCGGGAGTCGGGAGGTAAAACTCAAATCTAAATAAATGGATAACTTTGGCTTTATAATTTTTAATTTAAATGATGGAATTGCAAAAAGAACTTATCCTGCCGTGTGGTGCTGTGCTCCAAAATCGAATTGCCAAATCTGCAATGAGTGAAAATCTTTCACCCAAACATCATGGACCAACAAAAACAATTATAAAGGCTTATCAAGAATGGGCTAAAGGAGGAACTGGTCTCATCATCACAGGTAATGTCATGATAGATAGTAAGGCCATCGGAGAACCAGGAAATGTAGTGGTTGAAAACGAAAATGATTTTGAATTGCTAAAAGAATGGGCAGCTACCATAAAAAACACCAGTTCGCATCTATGGGTTCAACTGAATCATCCGGGTCGACAAGCCTTAGGATATATAAATAAAGAAGTAGTAGCTCCCTCTCCTGTCAGAACTAAGATCAAAGGAATGAGTGGAATCTTCAAGGTGCCTCGCCAACTTACGGACACAGAAATAGAAGAGATCATTGAGCGATTTGGGAATTCGGCTCTCATCTTAAAAAAAGCTGGATTTACTGGTGTACAAATTCATGGCGCACATGGATA
>CALHKJ010000119.1 GCA_938033975.1 uncultured Saprospiraceae bacterium
GATAAATTATCATATGCGTCATTTTACTTTATATGATATTTTTGTCATCCAATGCCAGTAGATTTCAATCAATGATACTAAGCCTATATCGTAGTACTAATTTGAATATATGATCTTTATTCTGTCTAAAAATTGAAAATATTTTCATCTAGTCAGAAATGATGTAGGGGTAACAAAATTCATATCCATAATTATTCAAACCATTGATTTCATTGACATTGTAGGAGCTCTGTCTATCATTCGAAGAAGAATTGTAGTGCCTTAATTGTTATTTTTTTCCAATTGATGAAGAATTACGATAAATAAATCCATTTCGCATAGGGGGGGGCGTCAGTTTTCTTGTCATGATGATGTAAAGCTGTATCAAATTGGATAATATTTTCCAATTCCTCCTAAAAAACTGCCAACTAGGCGACATATTAAGTATTAGGAAGAAGTGGAAGTTTTATCAAAAATAAATTTGTATCAACGAATTACAAGACGAATTTCTTAACACCTAATTTACCTGTGACCAAAAGATGAAATCAAACACCCTTAACCATTCTTGCTATCTGGCAACAGTATTGGACATCCCTGTCCTCCCCAAATTACTGCCAGAACTAATCTGTAAGTTCTAGTTAAGACTCTAAATGCGATTCCTATGTAGTACAATGTCGGTTATACCTTCATTGTAGACGGTATTTAAGGTTAGACGAAATTCAAGTATTAATTAAAAAGACAAAAGGTAAACCCTTGAGAATGAAATCATTTATAAACATGATCATATTCATGCTTATTTTATTAAATGTAAGTATTGCGCAATCTACCATTGCTGATACTGACAACTACTTTGTCCAAACAAGAATTGGAGATAGTTTGACGAGCATTACTGCTATGGAGGGTAATGTGCAAGTCTATTTCCATCAGGACAGGATCGAAATGATTTCAACAGTGGATCAAGAATTATTTTCGATCCAACTTAAAAATGTTGAATTCTCTCTCCCCGAAGGTGAAGGTTTAGTATGCAGAAAGACTTCTTCACATCTTTCATCTACCTGCAATAGGTCAGATGCGAAAATTACAGAAAAACTTTATTTCAAGTCTATAAAATATACTGATGCTATTACAGGTAAATCTGTATTGATCAGCATGAAAGGCAACAAAATTGATTTTGATGGTCTTGGGCAAATTCCTTTAGAATTACAATTTGCAGATAATATTGGTCTAAATAGATCAAAGGATCAAAAAATGCAAATAGAAGAACTTGGTAAAATAATCGAGTTGTCTTCCAAAAATAGCTTACTAGAAAAACAAAAAGATATAATCAGCTTTAAGCAGGGTGGTGGTAATGACAATGCCAGTCTGCAATTAACTATAACCATTATTTAATTTTATTACCACCCTTAACCTAAACACACACACTCTAATGAGGAATTTTTACAATTACATTACAT
This sequence comes from uncultured Saprospiraceae bacterium, assembly GCA_938033975.1. Taxonomy (GTDB): domain Bacteria; phylum Bacteroidota; class Bacteroidia; order Chitinophagales; family Saprospiraceae; genus JAHDBF01. The sequence continues at coordinate 1,434 of CALHKJ010000119.1, forward strand.
TGACTATTTGCTGTCTACTTTTGAGCATGGGATCTCAAGCTACAGCAGATTCAGTCTACGATTTCAATATCGAGGACGGAAGTTATCTAGGTTATAATGTTGACTACTTCGGTATGTCATTTAACTTAGGAACATGGGACATTTCACTAAGTGATATTGATCCCCTTAAAGTTGCTGCATGTATGCAGGGGCAAGATGCATTTGGAAAAGATGCAGTTCAAAAAGCAGTTTGGTACTTTACCGATGGTGTCCATCCTCCAATAGGAGACACTGCTTGGAAGATTATCGAAAATGTCCAAAACGAAGTTTACATAGCTGATTCCGATACAGGAATGAGCTCTTCTTTCGTACTACCCCCTGCTACAGCAAGGACTAACGAATGTGGAGAAGGAACTTCTATCCGAGTATTCGCTGAAGGAATGCTTGATAATGCAAGTAATTGTAGAAGTATAGCAGTAGCCGGAATGACTGGGGCAACTGTTGAAGTTTGGATTGAAGACAATGACTGCGGTGGCAGTCTTCCTAGTTCAATAACTTTCCAAACGAATAACGGAAATACTTTTACTGCACCTGGTGTTGCAGTGCAGCAAACTTCTAACACCCCAGAATATATTTACAGAACTTTTATAAACCAATCATTTAGTTCTGTTTGTATTTCTAACCTAAATGGATGTGCAGATGCGACAAGTATGGCAATCTATGCAGAATTTACTGCGCCACAATCATCAAGTTCATTAACTACTTTTGATCAAGAGTTACATGGACCTCCGACTGGTGGTGATGATTGTATTGAAACTGTAATAGCAGTGGATGGTCAAGGAGTTAACGGAAGAGATATTACGATATCAGTTCCAATTCATGAAAAATCTAACGATGGAAGACCAGTGGATATTAGAGTACAGACTTTGTGTGGAACTACTGTGCAGAATACAAGTTCACAAACTTTTACAAATCAAAATGCAGGTCAAGAAACATCTCTTTTTACAATGAATGAAACCAATGTTCCTGCATGTGTTAATAATATTCGTGTAAGAGTATGTTCTCCAGGAACAAATGGTGATTCTTTTGGAGTTGGTGCTGTAGCTATTGTTTCAGATGGATGTTGTGATGATACTGGTTTTGATCCAGGTTCTTTAGGTAATGGATCAATTAATTGTGGACCTTTTGATCCTCCTGCACTTCCTACGAGTGGAAATACATTGGCTTCAGGTTGTGATGGTGGTACTATTACTTATCAATGGCAAAGAAAAGATGCTTCTACCAATTGGACTTGGCAAGATATAG
>CALHKJ010000120.1 GCA_938033975.1 uncultured Saprospiraceae bacterium
GCAGCTTCCTCAGCAGCTGTTCTCGAAAAAAATAATATGGCAGTATCTGCCCGATTAATCATTTTGACTCTTTTAAGCTTAAATCCAACTATAAATGTATTAAATATCTAATGCATTTTTGGTCTATCTCATGACATGAACAAATAAAGTCTGTCTGTAATTTCGAAATCGAGTATAATAAGACAAAAAACTGCCTGGTAATGCTCCTAAGTACAGTGAATATTTTATATTTTTAAATTGTGAAATTATCAGACTTAAAATATTTTGCTGCATTTATATTACCGATTTGTGCCTATTTCAGTATTGTACAAACTGGAGCTTGGTCCTTTCTTAATGTCATCGTAGCATTTGGACTTTTACCAGCTCTAGAAATGATTCTTCCTTTAAAACCTGAAAATCTTTCAGAGGAAGAAGCTTCAATGAAAAATACGCAAAAGTTTTTCGATTACCTATTGTATATAAATGTTCCAATTATAGCCTTTCTAATCTACACATTTTTTACAAGGATGCCACTTTTCAACGGCTGGATTGATTGGATAGGTAATACTGCTTCTTTGGGAATAATACTTTCCACCAATGGAATAAATGTAGCACATGAGTTAGGGCATAAAAAATCAAAACTCGCAAGATTTGCAGCAAAGATTCTTTTGCTTCCTAGTCATTATATGCATTTTATAATAGAACATAATCTAGGTCATCACCTGAATGTTTCCACACCTGAAGACCCAGCAACTTCTAGAAAGGGAGAAAATATATACTTCTTCTGGTTCAGATCAACATACCAATCATACGTCAGTGCTTGGAATATTGAAAATAAAATTCAAAAGAAGAAGGGACGAGGAGTTTTAAGTCTGCAAAATCGAATGATCCAATTCTCCATTATTCATCTGCTGTATTTAGGACTCATTTATTTCTATTTCGGAACAACTGGTTTAGTATCAGCTTTGGTATTTGGTACGATTTCATTTCTTCTCCTTGAGTCAATAAATTATGTCGAACATTATGGCTTGATGCGTCAAAAGAAAGCCAATGGAAAGTATGAAGTGGTGACACACAAACATTCTTGGAATTCTGATCATCAATTGGGAAGAATTATGTTGTATGAATTGACAAGACATTCAGACCACCATGCCAAGTCAATGAAGAAATTCCAAGTATTAGATAGTCATGCAGATAGCCCAACATTGCCTCTAGGTTATCCCGGTTCCATCTTATTGAGTATGCTCCCTCCACTTTGGTTCAAAATCATGAACCAAAAAGTCGAGTATTGGACTGCTGCTTAATTGTTAATGACAGGTAATTGTAAATAGCCTCTGAATTCTTTTTCACTTTCAAAGACAACATCTTTAAAGTCAGTTACAACATTGTAAAGTGTGTCCCTTTCAATGGCATGGCGATTTACACGTCTGATCATCTGCACCAATTGTTCTGTGCTCAAAGCAGGATTTTGTTCTTCTGAACCGGCCATCGTATAAATTTTAGTAGTATCATCAATTGTTCCATCGAGATCATCCACTCCAAACGAAAGAGATAGTTGTGCAGTCTCTCTGCCTATCATCGGCCAGTAAGCTTTGATATGTTTGAAGTTGTCTAAATAGATTCTGGCGATAGCATAGTTTTTCAAATCTTCAACAATTACTGTTTCAGGAAGGTGTGAAAGTTGATTCCCTTTATTCCTAAATTTTAAAGGAATGAAAGTTTGAAATCCACCTGTTTCGTCTTGCAGTTCTCGGAGCTGTCTCATATGATCAACTCTATGAGTATAATTTTCAATATGCCCATATAGCATTGTGGCATTTGATCGACCTCCTAGCTTATGCCAAATTCTATGAATTTCTAGCCACTGATCACCACTGCATTTTCCACCAGCAATTTGATCTCTTACTTCTGGATGAAAAATCTCAGCTCCACCTCCTGGCATTGAATCCAAGCCAGCTTCTTTCATGGCCTTCATACCCTCTTGGTAAGACATTTTAGCCTTTTTGAAAATATAGTGGTATTCAACTGGGGTTAGCGCTTTGATATGCAGCTCCGGTCTGTGCTTCTTAATTGATTGGAAAAGTTCAGCATAAAAAGGTACATCATATTGTGGCAAAACTCCACCAACGATATGAACTTCCGTTACTGGCTGATTATCATATCCTTTGACAATCTCCATCATGTCTTCAATAGAATACTCCCAGCCCTCTTCTCTTTTCTTAATCAATCTACTGTAAGAACAAAAAGTACAGGTATAAAGACAAACATTTGTTGGTTCCATATGGAAGTTCCGATTAAAATATGTATTATCTCCATGTTTTGATTCACGAATATAGTTGGCCAATATCCCCAATTCAGCTAAAGAGGCATTTTCATACAAATACATCGCATCTTCATCAGTGATTCTCTTTTCAGAAAAGACCTTTTCAGCGATAGCCTGTAGTTCAGCACTTCCCTTTCCTGCTATTATTTGCTCAATTTTATTGCTATTTGCCATTTAAATTGTTGTTGGATGTTAGGCTTTATTACACTTCCGTAAATATGTATACTTTTATTAGACCAAATATCTTAAAAAGCATCAAACTTGCCAATATTTAAACAAGCTAAGCCATCTTAAGTTCAATTTGATAAAACAATTAAAACATACCAAAAAGCTATCAATCTTGATCCCGGTTTACAATTTCAATGTTGTTGACCTCGTCAAGAAGTTGTACAAACAGTGCCAGAAATTAAATCTTGAATTTGAACTTCTGGTTTTTGATGATGGATCTCAGGAAAAATACAAAGAAAAAAATAGAGCGCTCAATGGATTGTTTGGTGTAAACTACATGGAAATGAGTGAAAACTTAGGTCGATCCAAAATTAGAAATTGGCTTATCAAAAGTGCATTGTATGACTATGTTCTTATGCTGGATTGTGACTCAAAAGTAAACAACAAAGATTTTATTGAAAATTATCTTGTTGCACTTGAGCCAAATTGTATCGTCAATGGTGGTAGAATATATGAAAAGAAAGCACCTAAGGCTAAGAGCAAATATCTCCATTGGCTGTATGGCACGAAGGTAGAAAGTAAATCTAGTAAGCTTAGGACAAAGAACCCAATGATCTATTTTCACTCAAATAATTTTGCTGCTGAAAGAAAGACCCTTACCAAATTTCCATTCAATGAAAAAGTTGAAGGTTATGGATATGAAGATCTTCTTTTTGCTCAAAATCTACTCGACCACAAATTTAAAATAAAACACATTAACAATTCTGTCATCCATTTAGGGCTTGAGAAAAATGCTAGCTTTCTTGAAAAGAACTTGAGTGCAATTTCCAATTTGGTAAAGCTTAAAAAAGATGGACATTATCTGAATACAAATCTTGAACAAAAAGTATTTGTTCTTAAAGATTGGAGCTTGGATAAAATTGTGTGGAAATTTATAGATAAAAGGAAAGACGCATTTAAAGAAAATCTATTAAGTGAAAAGCCTTCATTAATAAAATTTCAATTATTGAAATTGCATCGATATTTGAAGGAAGTCGGATATAATTAGAGCTCCAAAATCGCGGAACCCCATTATTTTGAATCCAAAAAAAGATTAACCTTATCAGATATGTTATTATACAAGTTATTCATAATACTCAAAGTGAATATTTGTATTTTTAGGTAGAACAACTACCATGATAAAAAAAATACAACTTCTAAGTCTTTGGATGCTATTAGGAAACATCTCCCTAATTGCCCAAAATTGCAACCAAAACATTTTCCTCAATACGCAGGCTGAAATTGATGCTTTTTCGGTAACATATCCGGGTTGCACTCAATTTATGGGCTCTATTTCTATTGTTGGTGCAACACCAACTGAGATTACTGACCTATCGGGATTAAATCAACTCACATCCATTCAAGGAAACTTGAGTATTAGTGATAATGTTAGTCTAAGCAGTTTGAATGGACTTCATAATATCACCTCAATCGGCGGGGATCTCTATCTTCAAGAATTGGCTGGACTTTCAAATTTCAATGGCTTGAACTCAGTTACTTCTGTGGGGGGCATCATGCGCATTCGGAATAATCCTGACCTACTCAATCTTTTGGGCCTTGAAAATTTGGCAACAGTAGGTTCCATCTTTTCCATTCAAGACAATGACTCACTGAAGGACATTAATGATCTTTCTTCATTGACATTTATTGGTAATAGCTTTGTTATTTTCGATTGCCCTTCAATTGTAAGTTTTTCTGGTGTAAACAATTTAGTAGATGTTGGAAATAATTTTGAAATTGGTGGAGGAATGGATGCTCTTGCAAGTATATCTGGCTTTCAATCATTACAAATAATTGAAGGAGATTTACGCATAGGGGGAATAGTACTGCAATCTATAACTGGCATGAATAGTCTATCTTCTGCTGATTATTTTTATTTAGAAAACAATCCCATTTTGACAGACATTTCAGGGTTTTCAGGATTAGCTTCAGTTTTTGGAACTCTCACAATTCGAAACAATACAGTTTTAAACGACCTCACTCCACTAAGCAATTTAACAAGTGTAGGAATTCAAGTCATTATTAATAACAATGATAGCCTGCAAAGTTTAGATGGCTTAGATAATATTGAATTGCAATCTAATAACTCGAATTTTATTGGAATTTACAACAACCCCATGTTGTCGATTTGCAATCAGGCATTCTTTTGTTCTCATCTTGCAAGCGGAGTCTCTAGAAATATTTTTAACAATGCATCAGGCTGCAATTCAGACTCAGAAATCATAGCTCTTTGCGACCCAAGCTTGTTCGCTTGTCATGGAGTAGATTTGATGATTAATAATATTTTTAATCCAATATATAGAGCATTCAATTCTATCACATCAGGCGGTGAAGTATATGGAAATCGGACTTTTACGGCTGGAAATATCATTAGCCTTGACAATCATTTTACTGTTCACCCTGGTGCAGAATTTGAGGCGATCATTCAAACATGTGATAACAACTAGCTAGGCCCACTAAACATAAAATAATTGGGAGTGTTATTCTGAGGACATCAATTAGATTCGCTTCCTACCCTATCTTTTACACTTAAGATAAAGCCAACATTGAAGACATTCTTTATTTCGATAGCAGGATCTTTCTTCAGGAGCTTTCTGATTCTAGATATATAAACATCAAAACACCTTCCCATGAAATAGTCATTCTGTCCGTAGATATGTTGTACAGCTTCTTCTCTTTTGAGAATATCATTCTTTTTAATGCACAGCAGTTTTAAGATCTCGTTTTCCTTTTTAGTC
>CALHKJ010000121.1 GCA_938033975.1 uncultured Saprospiraceae bacterium
ATGCACCAACCTAAAAGAACTGTAATCAAGCAAGGGACTAAGTTCATCTCTTATTTCAATATTGAAGGCAGTATCAGTACCAGTGTTTTGAAAACGGATTGTGTATAATAAGTCCTCCTCCATCAAGGTGTAATTACGACCACCACGAGCTGGAAATGTTAATTTATCATTTGGATCGTAAGCACAATTGATGATGCTTTCAAAGGTAGATGGATTGGTGAAAACTTCTTGATCATTTTCATAAGCAATTACACCGTAATCCATTTGAATAGTATCTCCCAAATTATCGACTCCTGCTATTTCAAATTCAAGTTGGACCATCTTGTCTTCACCTACAGCAAGCAAGTTAGTGTCCCAATACAAAGTATCTCCGATAGTTTGATCCGGCATAGGTTCTGCACTTACAAAACTTGTCAAATTATCCACCACCAAATATGTTTTTGCCCCCAATTCTCTGCAACCAGTATTGATCGTATTTAAGCGGAATGGAACAGTAAAGCCACATCTCGTAGGACCTGAAGTTAAATAAGTTGACAAATCTGAAAGTTCTGAATTATATTCTACAGCTATATTAAAATCAAGAAGGTCGGTTGTATCGATGGTGAAATCAAAAGAAGTAGAACCGTCCTCTACTATCCAACAATCAGATGAATCGATAGATACACTATAATTTCCTTTATCAAAATAATATTTAAAACTTCCATCTTCAGAGATACTTGTTCCTACTGGCGATGGATCGAATTTTAAAATTAAAGGGTCAACTACTTCTTCATTTACATCAAACATATCATTGCTATTCGAGTCCACAAAGACATTACCGGATAGACAAACTGCATCGTGCAAATTTCTAATAAAGCGTATTTCTGTACCAACCACATAGACAATGTCAACATCTTCATCATTGTCTATATCACCTACTTGAGTCAATGAAGCTTCTGCTTGTAAAATCTCCCTAGAACTAAAATCCGAAGCACCATAGTGTTCATGCCATACTAGTCCTCTTTGAGGATTTGTTTTCAAGACATCTAAAACGCCATCTAGGTCAAGATCAACCAGATAACCGGGAGATGCTGTAAAACTCAGAAGTTCAGTAGTGATAAAATCCTCATTGTTTCCTAAGTTTTCAAAATAATAAGATGAGTTACTAAACATTCCTGCATAAATATCAAGATCTCCATCATTGTCTGCATCTTTAATATCCAAGGACCAAACATATCCATTTGATTCAAAGAAATTAATGAATCTTTCATTTTCAGCAAAATCCTGATTATCAAGATTTTCATACCACCTAATCCAAGAGGTGTTGCTTACAGGATGACCAAAAATATCTAGATCCCCATCACCATCCCAATCAACAATAAATACAGAGTTCCCATGCGTGTTGGACAAACTTATGTGATCAAAAGCTTGGTTAAAGTTTAAGCTTCCGTCATTTAGATAGACACCGCTTCCCATTATCAAATCCATATCTCCATCTTGATCAATGTCTTCTGACAGTAGATTAAGAAAGCCAGATTCTAAAAGCGTTATTGGTTCAGCAAATTCGAGCCCTCCCAAATTTTCATGAAATTGAGTTCCACTGACATTTTGATGGGATGTTAAAATATCCAAATCTCCATCTAAGTCTAAATCTACTACAAGGAGGCGTCTAGGTTTGCTAGGTGTTTCAAATAAAATTATTGGGATTTCAAAATTTCCTTTTCCATCGTTTTCATACCATTCTACCCAATGCTCATTATCATCATCTTTTCTAATTTGAACTATAATATCAAGGCTCCCATCTTGGTTTAGGTCAACAAGTTCCATACTTGGAATAATGCATGACCCGCAAGAACCAACTCTGTTATAATCGCTAAATTGAGCAGTTAAACTATAGCTTGTACAAATAAAAACAAAGAGAATGAATCTAGGTTGCCATCTAGATAGTAGCATTTGAAGATTTGAAAGCATATAAATTTTGTTTGAAAGTATGTTCGAAATCTGTCTATATCTAAAATAGGAATATTTCTTAATTTGAAGCCTAGTTTCAACTTGTTTCACTCGAGCTTTAACACGTTTTGCTTCAAGTAATAATAGCTACATACATCTTACTACGGACGAATGCTATTTCCAATACTTCTTCTAACTCCAATCTCTAAACCATAGGCCAATTGATATTCAACCCCACCATTGTTTACTAGATTAGTAAGGTGACGGTTGTAGTGTACTTGAAAAAACAAGGCGGTCTCAGTATCACTATAATAATTTATTCCTGCGGCCACATTTACCGAAAGGTGGAATTTTTCAAAATCAACTGCAGAAGGCATTCTTTCATAAATACGCCTTTCTCCATTCTGAATTTGGATTGCTCTATTTGTGAGATAAACATTTGGTGAAAGTCCTGCTTCGATATAAGGTGTAAGCTTCTTTTCTTCTACAAATTCAAAACGTAGATTAATTGGAATTTCTAAAAATAAATAATCGTAAAGAAATTGAATTGTTGTAGCCCCGCCGTCACCAAACACAAGATCATTTTCCATTGTCTTATAGCCCATGCTCACAAATCTGACACCCGTTTTGAAATGCAAAAGTGAGGCAAGCTGTTTGTTATAATTAACACCTAGATGATAATTAAACTTTGGAATTTCACTTTCGTTCCTAGCCATTTCTGATGGCGTAAAGTCATTTGTATAAACTCGAAAAGATTGATTGAACCCTGCTAAGACATCTATACTTGAAGAGAGCTGTCCAAAGGAGACAAAGTTTGCAAAGAGCAAAACGAAGAAGAAAATGAATTTCATATCCTAAAATAAAAAATCCTCTTTCTATTCAGAAATTAATTCTAAAAGAAAGAGGATTGAAAGCACATATTAAAATTATCTATCTCAATTTTCGCATGGTGATAGCCGAGCCGCCTTCCTTGGGATACCAAACTAGTTCGCCAGGAGACCTTACAACATATCTATTGCCTCTGTTGTCATAGTATTCTTTTTTGTCGTAACTATCCTGTCTGTAATAAGTCCATTCACGATTGCTACCAATTATCTTTGCTCGTAATCCTTCATTGGTACGTTCGATGATCACGTCACTGTTATACCTTGAGTTGGACCACACACCTTCCAATCCAGAATTTGAACTATATGGCCTGTTAGGTCTTCCTTGAGATGATCCGTAATCACGATAATCATCATAGACTGGAGGAGCAGGTCGAAAATCTCCGCCACAGGCTCCACAACCAGGTCCACAACTAATTGAGCAAGCAACTCTATCGCCAAAAGAAACTCTTTGAAAAACAAGAACTCTATGTGTTCTTCTTGAATTAAATTCGAAAGTATTAGGCCCGATAACTCTAATTCGGTTTCCGTGTCTATCTTCAAATAATCTGTGGCCTCTTCTCTTGAACTTTCTCCAATCATAACTCACCAAGTTTTTAATATGAATACTATTGTTGGTGCAGTTAATTTTCACTCGTTTATCAAGCGAGCGATTGTAATATTTGCCATCATCCAATGAAAAATTAGCACTGGCAATGAATGGAAAAAGTAAGAGGCCGAGTATTGCAATTGTATTCTTCATAATAAATGATTTTAGTTACTTGAAGATCGTTTTCGAGGCTGTTAATTTGTCTTTTGGGAAAGTTAATGGAGCGTTAAAAGAATCTTTTGCGACTCGTTCGCTCAGCTTCACTGGGGACTCGTTCGCTCCGCTTTACTGGGGACTCGCCTGGCTGTGCTGGCTGGGGACCCGCTTCGTTTCACTTGCTGGGGACACATTCAATGTGATTTTGGACTTTTGATTTTCGACTTTTCACTTTGGACTTCAAGACCCTTTAGTTGTCAACCTATGTCAGAGACGTAAGGAAATCTAAGGTCTAAGCTGTGATGTCTGACAAAAAAGGTCCTCTCAATTGCCATCCATTTAAAATCAGCTATATTTCTTGGTAAATAGTCATATTTTTCGTGCTTTTGCACAACCTTAACTTGTCCAATGGAGTTAAGATTAAAGAAGACAAACAAGCATGAAACCAACGTTGTTAACAATCTTACTTTTTTTGATTTTTGCTCCAATAGCAATCAGTCAGGACTACTATCAAGTGGTGCGAGGAAAGGTAACTGATTCTCAAACATTTAGCCCGATTGAAGGGGTTTTCATAGAGATAGGCAGCACGAATACTGACTACGTAGCATATAATCTTACAACGAATGAAAAAGGAGAATTTTATGTTGAAAATGTACCTGTTGGGGAAATAACAATATTATTCGGAGGTGAGGAGCATCATGCTTTATACAAAGAAGATATCAAAGTATATTCTAGTAAGGAAACTGTGGTTGATGTTCAGTTGAGACCTAACAGTATTGAGTTGAGTGAAATTGAAATTAGTAATAATGTAATTAGAGGGGAGTCGCTCAATATCATGGCTGTGAATAGTTCTGTAACCATCTCGCCAGAACAGTCGGGTAAATTTGCTGGTAGCTGGGATGATCCAATGAGAGTTATCACATCTTTTCCAGGTGTTGTCCAACAAAGTAGTGGATTTAATAATTTCACAATCAGAGGAAATTCTCCAGTTGGGATGTTGTACAGGATTGAAGGTGCTCCAGTCCACAATCCAAGTCACTTTGCTATCATTGGTAGCTCTGGAGGATTTGTAACCCAGTTTAGCAATTCTGTCTTAAGTAATAGTGATTTTTTCTCAGGAGCGTTTCCTGCGGAATTTGGCAATGCAACATCGGCTGTGTTTGACTTCAAATTTAGAAATGGGAATAACAAGAAAAGAGAACATACCTTCAAAGCAGGATTTCTAGGATTGGATATAGCTACAGAAGGTCCAATTGGCAAAAACAAAAGAGCAAGTTATCTTATAAACTATAGATATTCTACCCTAGGTCTTTTATCTAGAGTAATCAACATAGGCGTTGAACCTACTTACCAAGATTTATCATTTAATGCCAATATTCCAATTGGTTCGAAAGGAGGATTGATCAAGATATTTGGAATTGGTGGACTTAGTGATTATCTATTAGAAGCGGAAAGAGATTCCACCATGTGGGATGAAGAGTCAAGGAGGATTGAAAGATCATTTGGAAGTGACTCAGGAGCTCTAGGTGTTTCATTTTACCAGCCAGTAAATGCAAAAGGATATTGCCACACAGTATTTAGCGCATCAAAAGGAGCTTACAATGACAATTCATTGAATATTGAAGATGATCTTCAAGAAACAATAAGACAGGTTTCAGAATTCACTGATCAAAGAATCAACTTTACAACAGACTATAATTATCAGATAAATAGAAAGCATTTTAATAAAACTGGAGTAAGCATTACACAGCAAGATCACATTTACAATGGTGCATTATACGATCAAGCTTTATCTAGTTTGGATACCTTAGGTGTGACAAGTGGAAAATCATATTTTTTCCAAGCCTATACTCAATCAAAAATTGATTTTAACGACAAGGTTTCACTATCTGCAGGAATTCATTTTTTACATTATTTTCTCAATGGTGCAAACAGCGTTGATCCAAGAATTGGAATTAACTACCTTACAAAAAATAACGCCAAGTTTGGTTTAAACTATGGACACCATTCACGCATTGAAAACCAAAGTCTATATTACATCACAGATGACAATGGATTTTTAAATCGGGATTTGGAATTATACAAAAGTCATCATGCAGCTTTAAGTTTTGTCAAGATGCTGAATAGAAATCTAAAGTTCTCGACAGAAGTATATTACCAGCATCACTACGATGTCCCTGCTGAGTTTAATGGGTCATACTCCACTCAGAATTTGTTTGCTACCCTTCCGACAGGACAATTGACCAATGTAGGTACTGGTAGAAACTATGGAGTTGAATTTTTACTACACAGAAGTAATGTAGATGGATTTTACTATTTGATCTCAGGTTCGATTTTCGATACCAAATACAAAGCTGGTGATGGTATTTGGAGGAATACAGAATTCAATCAAAACTACTCGTATAATATTCTTATTGGAAAAGAATTCCAACTGAAGCCAAAGAAAGATAAGTCTAGACTATTGGCCTTAAACGCAAACTTTAGACAATCAGGTGGTACTTGGGCTACGCCGATAGATCTTGAAGCATCTCGAGAATATGGATGGACAAGATTGGATCAAGACAATCCTCATTCGGTAAGAAGAGCACCTCTTTATAATCTCGATTTTTCAATTAGCCTTACCAAGAACAAGGTCAAAACCTCTTCAGAATTTTCTCTCAAAATCAAAAACCTAGTAAGTTCAGAATCGGTCATCAGTGAATTTTATGATATTCGAATTGATGCTATCAAGGAGGTTACTGATTATGGAGTTATTCCAGTGATTAGTTATGAGCTGAATTTCTAGGTCATTGAATTAACCAAATTTACATACTCCCGTAGCGTACAATCCAATAAAGGCTCTTTCAGAATTAGCTGACTCTAAGGCAATTCTATTTTATTAGTTAGTTCAATGCAGTTTCAAGCTATTGTATCGCATTTTTATATAATATCCATATTTTACATTGCAATTTTTTGTTAATTCCGTATTTATTTCGTTTCTTAATATGATATTCGAAATTAATACCCAAAAATGCGAGTAAAAGGAAAACATGAATTCAATATCCCCAAACAAAGATTATGGGAATATCTCATGGATGTTGAAGTACTTGCCAAAATAACTCCAGGCATATCCAAACTTGAATCATTGGGTGAAGATCATTTTAAGACACACTCTCAAATAAAGTTAGGACCAGTCAAAAGTACTTTCACCGGTGAGATGCAGGTGACAAATAAACAAGAGCCATCTTCTTTTCAAATCAACATGGAACAATTAAGTAAGATTGGCAATGCACATGTTGTGGTGCAAATGAATCTAGAAGATTTGGAAGAAGGCAAGTCTGCCTTAGAATTTGATGGAAAGGCAAATCTTTCCGGGGTAATTGCTCGGACAGGTCAACGTGTTTTATCGGGTGTAGCTAATGCAATCACGAAAGATGTATTCAAAGCTCTTGAAGAACACATAGAAGAGGATAACACTTTAGCATAAATGAACGCGATATATAATTTTTAACCACACATAATTTTACAAAATGGCAAACAAAATTTCAGTCATGGTAAATGGAAAACAATGCACAGGTGAAGTGGAAGCTAGAACCTTGCTGTCTGATTACCTGAGAGAAGATTTATCTCTTACAGGCACCCACATTGGATGCGACACAAGTAGCTGTGGAGCCTGTACTGTTCATGTAAACGGTAAGGCAATAAAATCATGCACAATGCTTGCAGTTCAAGTTGATGGATCTGAAGTAACAACTGTTGAAGGACTATCTACAAATGGAAGCTTGCATCCCATTCAAGAAGGGTTTAAAGAAGAACATGGATTGCAGTGTGGATTTTGTACACCTGGGATGATGATGATGGCTACTGACTTTTTAAAGTCTAACCCAAACCCAAGCGAAAAAGAAATTAGAGAGGCATTGGAAGGAAATTTCTGCAGGTGCACAGGATACCACAACATAGTGAAATCCATTCAACATGCTGCTAAGAAAATGCAAGGAGTAGAAGCTTAGAAAATCATTCAAAAATTAAAAATCATGACAAAATATATTGGAAAATCTGTAAAAAGAGTTGAAGATAAACGCTTCCTTACAGGCCAGGGAAAATATACTGATGACATAAAAATGCCTGGGATGGTGTATGCTTACATCTTAAGAAGTCCTTATGCACACGCAACAATAAATTCAATAGATGTGGAAGCAGCATCCAAAGCTGACGGAGTTGTAGCAATTTTCACAGGAAATGACATACCGGAATCAATAGCAGGAGTCCCTTGTGGATGGCAGGTTGATTTTAAAAATGGCGATACCATGAAAGAGCCTCCCCACCCTCTTTTGGTAAGAAAAAAAGTAAGGCATGTCGGAGATGGAGTTGCAATTGTTATTGCCAACTCAAAGGCTCAAGCTAAAGATGCTTCTGAACTTGTGGATGTTGATTATGATATTCACGATGCTGTTACCGATCCAAAAGCTGCTGCTCAGGATGGTGCTCCTCTAGTTCATGAAGGAGTGCCAAACAATATGGCTTTTGATTGGGAATTAGGAAATCCAAAAGAAGAAGTTGCTGCTGCATTAGCATCAGCCACTCATGTTACAGAATTGGACTTTGTCAATCAACGTATGGTTCCTAATGCTATGGAGCCAAGAAGTGCGATTGGACATTATGATACGGCGTATGATAAATATACACTTTATACATCAACGCAAAATCCTCATTTAACTAGACTACTCATGTGTGCATTTGTGCTTGGATTACCTGAGCACAAGGTAAGAGTAGTAGGCCCTGATGTGGGAGGTGGTTTTGGAAGTAAGATCTTTCATTATGCAGAGGAAGCTCTTGTCATTTGGTGCTCTAAGCAAATACTCAAGCCAATCAAATGGACCTGTGATCGAAGTGAAGCATTTTTAACAGATGCACATGGTAGAGATCATGTAACCAATGCTAAAATGGGATTTGATGCGGATGGAAAAATAGTAGCATTGCAAGCCCACACTTACGCAAATATGGGAGCTTACCTATCTACCTTTGCCCCAGCGGTGCCTACCTACTTGCATGGGACCTTACTCCAAGGACTCTATACAACTCCAAAAATCAATGTAGACGTTACAGCAACCTTTACCCATACAAACGCAGTTGATGCTTATAGAGGAGCCGGGCGTCCAGAAGCTACTTATCTATTAGAGCGCTTGATTGATTTAGCGGCCCTTGAGATGGATGTTGATCCTGCGGAGCTAAGATTGAAAAATTTCATTGCTCCATTTGATGGAGTTGAACAAGAGGGATATGTGACCCAAGTTGCTCTTCAGTATGATAGTGGAAATTATGCCCCAGTTCTAAACAAAGCATTAGAGATGGTTGGTTATGAAGCTTTTAGAGAAGAGCAGAAGAACTTATCAAACGGGAAACTACTCGGTATAGGTTTTTCAACCTACATTGAAGCATGTGGTATTGCACCTTCTGCTGTGGTTGGATCGCTTGGTGCAAGAGCAGGCCTCTTTGAATCTGCACAAGTGAGAGTTCAACCTACTGGAAAGGTAAGTGTGTATTCAGGATCTCACTCACATGGCCAAGGACATGAAACCACATTTGCACAAATAGTTGCAGACAGAATGGGAATTGCTTTGGAAGATGTAGAAATCATTCATGGTGATTCAGATAGTGTCGCTTTTGGAATGGGTACCTATGGTTCAAGAAGTTTGGCAGTAGGAGGAAGTGCAATTGTAAAGTCAATTGATAAGGTACTCGAAAAAGGAGCAAAAATTGCAGCTCACCTTTTGGAAGCATCTTCTGACGATTTAGAATATGAAGGAGGAAAATGGACTGTAAAAGGCACCGATAAATCTGTAGGATTTGGAGATGTTTCGCTAACAGCTTATGTCCCGCATAACTATCCAGAAGGATTAGAGCCTGGACTTGATTTTAGTAGTTTTTATGATCCTACAAATTTCACTTATCCATTTGGGGCACATATAGCTATAGTAGAAATTGATAAAGAAACTGGCTATACCAAGCTTAAAAGATTCATTGCTGTAGATGATGTAGGCAACGTGATCAACCCTATGATCGTAGATGGTCAAATTCATGGAGGATTAGCTCAAGGGATTGGTCAAGCTATGCATGAAGGCGCAATTTACGATGATACAGGTCAATTGATAAATGGAAGTTATATGGATTACTGTATGCCTCGTGCTGACGATTTTCCAAGCTTTGAAATTGATAGAACAGTAACACCTTGCCCTCATAATCCACTAGGAGTAAAAGGTGCTGGAGAAGCTGGAGCAATTGGATCTACTCCTGCAGTAGTAAACGCAGTGATAGATGCATTATGGAAAGGCGGACATAAGGTAAAAGATATTAAAATGCCTTTGACTCCCGAAAGAGTTTGGACCGCAATGCAAGATTAAATTCTAGCAATTATTATTAAAAGAAAAATCACTTAAAATGATACCAATTTCATTTGAATATAAAAAAGCTACCTCAGTAGATGAAGCAATTTCCTTTATGGGAAATGATGCTCAAATTCTTGGTGGCGGACAAAGTTTAATACCAACTTTAAAATTAAGATTGAATGCACCTGGAACCTTAGTAGATGTTTCAAAAATTGAAAATTTAAAAACAATTAGAGATAATGAAAACTCTATTACAGTTGGAGCAGGAGCAACACATGCTTCCATAGCTGATGATGAAGCTCTTGCAAAACATGCTCCAATGATGGGGCAAGCTGCAAGAGAAATCGGTGATGTTCAGGTACGTAATGTAGGAACAATTGGTGGAAGTATTGCGCATGCTGACCCAGCTGCAGACTGGCCAGCAGTTTTATTGGCAACTGATGCAAATGTGGTCATTCAAAGTAGTGCTGGAAAACGTGAAGTAGACATCGATCAATTTTTCAAAGGCTTTTATGAAACAGCATTGGAGGATGGAGAAATCATTACAGCCATCCGTATTCCAAAAATGAGCTCGAACGCTCACTCCAGTTATGTGAAATTCAAACAACCAGCATCTCGTTTTGCTATTGTTGGAGTTGCAGCAGGCGTAGAATTAGATGGCGATACTATTAGGTCTGTGCGAATTGGAGTGACTGGAGTCGGTGAATATGCATATAGAGCTATGAAC
>CALHKJ010000122.1 GCA_938033975.1 uncultured Saprospiraceae bacterium
GGTATCTCTGGAGATCCTTTTGGTGCAGTATTGTATGGCTTGCTTGTAGGTCATTTATGTTACACTTTGAAAAATTGTGTATCAAATTGTGTATCAAATGAAAAAGAGCCATGAAAAATAATTCCATAACTCTTTGACTATCAGGTGATCCCGCCAGGACTCGAACCTGGAACCTGCTGCTTAGAAGGCAGCTGCTCTATCCAGTTGAGCTACGAGACCAATTCAACTGGGCTGCAAATTTAATAGGTTTTTCGATTTTGTGAAATAAATTCAACAAAGATTATAGGCGAATTAATCGATTACTCGATTTTCTTTTGTTCTCATCTTCCAAAACAAGAATAAATACTCCTTTTGGCAAAGCAGATATGTCTATCCTTGCTTTTGTATCTACATCATCAATATTTATCACTTGCTGACCCTCAGCATTATATATCCTGAGATTATATTTATATGACGGATTTGCGTCAATTTTTAGCAGATCCTGCGTTGGGTTAGGGTAGATGGCGTATTGAAAATCATTGAGCTCATTTACGGAAGTGATATTATCTAAGCCATCACAATTTTCATCAATGCCATTGTTGGCAATCTCCTCTGCATCGGGATTAATAGCTGCATCCGCATCATTGCAATCAATCAATGACCCATAGCCATCATCATCATTGTCTCGCTCTCCAACTTTGAAATCCACCACAACTGGCAGGTGATCAGAGGCAAGCGCCGATGAAAAAGTATTAAGATTCAATGAAGATAATTCTGACTCACTTAGATATTCTGTGTCGAGCACAAATGCATTTTGTTGCTCCAAAACAGATCCAGAATAAAAAACAAAATCCAATTTGCCTGGAGCGTATCCACTAAATTCATCCCTCCAAGTATAGTTGGAAGGGTAGCCAGTGACATATGGATTGGCATCTATCAGATTATTGCCATTCCAGTCGGGAGCAAAATCTTGCCCAAAGGCAAACTCACTAAAAATATCTCCCTCCACAAATGAATTGTAATTCTGAGCCAAACCGACCATATTAAAATCTCCAGTGATAATCAATGGAGCATCTTCTGGATAGTCAAAGTCAACCAAATTTGAATTACTCTTATCTCTTATCACTGAAAGTATTCGATCAATTTCAGTTTGCCTTTCATCATCATTGGCACAACAAGGCAGATGCACATTATATAGTAAGATTGGATTTTCTTGTGCCTCATCATTCAATAAGAAAAGACCATTGCCATCTATCGATACAACATCCTGAATAATTCCTTTCGTAAAAACAATGATGTCTGGATTTGTTTTTGCAAAACTCCATTCTTGTCCATCCTCCAAAGGCAAAATAGAATTAATTACTTCTGCTAAATCCGGAAGTGACATGTCATAAATTTCTTGAAAGGCAATTACATCTGGTTGTACCGCCACCAAAATATCTTCTAGATGATCTTTCTGAATGAAATCCAAAAACCCGTCACGCAATACATTGTAACTCAATAATCTCAATTGATCCTCTGATTGCTTTTGTAAATGATAATCGGCTATCAAAGAAACTTCATTTTTCATTTCATAGATCATTCCTTCATCACCATTTGGCACCTGATCCTTGTTTCCATTCTGAACAGACACTGCAATGACATCTTCCATTGTCAATGTATTGCCACCAAAGCTAGATTCTCTATCGATTGCAATTTCAAATGATTTGGAAGTAGTGGTTGGGATAGGAATGACACCCATTTCAAAATGCCCCACATTGGCAAAATCATTTGGAAAATTTAAGAAGCCTTCTCTGCGCTCAAAATAATAACTAAACTCCGCACCAATCCCATTGATAGAAAACCCAGTATTAGGATTATTATCTGCATCTATAAAAATTCCAATGTCCTCATCATCTTGCAAATCAAAATCTTCATTTGCATCGACGCGGACATAAAGACGATCCTCGTCATTGCTAATCCATACCTTTCTGATATCCACATCCTGTACATCAAAGGCATCCTCCACAGAGAAGTCCTCTTCTTTCCAATCATCATAAAGTCCATCGACAGTTATCTGGGAATGTGCGCAGAATGTAAGTAATAGCAGGATTGCTAATAGGGGAGTTTTCTTCATGCTGCGAAGATAGGAGTTTTGGAAATGAGAAGCTACTGTTGGGAGCCGGGATCCGGGATCCGAGAGCCGGGAGTCGAGAGCCGAGAGCCGAGAGCCGAGAGCCGAGAGCAGAGAACTTCCAGTTGAGAATTGGTGATATGAAGCTGAGAATCGAGAGTTAGAATATTTTAATTTTGGCTCAGGATTCTCAGCTTTGGTATGAATTGACTTTATTATTTACTTAACAGCATAGGCACATGCAACTCCACAGATTAAAACTAAAGTAATTAACCAGTAGCCAGCGCTTATAAAGATGTGTGTCCAAGATTTTCTTTCGAACAATGATTTGATAGCAATAATTGGAAATGCAATTCCTAAACCTGCAAATGCACCATGAGCTGCACCATGACCAAATGTTCTGTGTCTGTCGCCATATTTTGACATTAGATCTTGGAAGGTATCATACATCGGACCTTTTCCTGCAGCAAAGTCAGGATCCATAGCGAAAAGTCCTTGCATAGAGAATTGATGTGTGGTCCATATTACCATCATCATACTTATAACACAAGAAAGTAAAAAAGAAATACCCATAATCATAAGCATATTTCCTCCGTCCACATCTTCACGAGTAAGACCTGTTGACTTCATCCATGCAGGTTCTAAGGTTTTAGGGTTGTAATATAAGAATCCTACAACCATTGGAATAAGGCCACATCCTAAAATTACTGGCCAATTAATTGATAACATAATTTTGGTTTTTTGTTCATTGTCAAGTTATTGGTTTGTTTGATTTTGGCAAAGTAATTCTTGTTTTTTTAAGGTATTAACTTAAGCTTAAAAATTTAGACTCGAATTGTTTACCTAGCGTGTAATTTTCGCACCATATGCATGAGACATAATTATCACAATCTAGAAATTTGGAAATTAGGGAGAGAACTTGCAAATAAAATCTATACTGCCACAAACTCTTTTCCACAAACAGAAAAGTTTGGTATTATTAATCAATTGAGAAGAGCAAGTGTATCAGTTGCATCAAATATTGCAGAAGGATGTGGTAGAGACACAATTCCACAACTAAAACACTTTTTAAGCATTTCCATAGGATCTTTAGCCGAACTGGAAACACAAATTTGGATCAGCCAAGATCAAAAATTCATATCAGAGCCAAAAGCGAAAGCTTTAATTGAAGAGATTTCAAAAATCAGAAAAATGACCATAAGTTTCCAGAAATCACTAAGTATTCAGCAATAGACTAAACAGTCCCGACTCCCGGCTCCCGGCTCTCGGTTCCCAAAACTATCTCCATCTGCACATTACACCTACAATAAGGCGTCTCTTTATGCTCAATATGCTCAAAGCCCAATTTCTCGTAAAGCTTGAGGGCTGGCCCGAGGACATCATTTGACTCTAGATAAACTTTGGTTGCACCAAGTTCTTTGGCTTTTTCCAAGATGGCAATTCCCAATCCATATCCAATTCCTTTTCCTCGATGTTTTTCTGATACCGCCATTTTTGCCAACTCATAATATCCTTGTTCTATCTTTATGAGGGCGCAGGTACCTACTATTTCTTCCCCAACTTGAGCAAGCAAGATATGTCCACCATTTTTATAAATTTTTTCTCTGGGATTATCCAAAGCATCCCGATCCATCTGCTCTATGGTAAAGTGTTTTTCAATCCAAGCATAATTTAGTGCGGCAAATGTCCGCTGATATTTATCCTCAAAATCGATGATCTTATAGTCCTTTGATTTTAATTCCATATCTTACTTTTCTAATAATTAAGATACACATGAAACAGCTCATATTAATACTAAGTTTTGCATTTTTCAATATTAACTTTCTAAGCGCCCAATGGGAATTACTTGAGTCTAATACGGTTGAACAATTAACAACTGAGCTTGGGCTTCCTTCCTTTGTTGTCGAATATGATATCGATTCTTACCGAGTTGAGTATCCGACCACTAACATAGATGGTACGCCGGGGATGGCTTCGGGCTTGATCACGATTCCAAGATCTGCTGATCTGAAGTTTCCTTTGATGATTTTACAACATGGAACAGTTGGCTCTCGAGATGATGTGCCTTCTCAGTTGGCAGGAGGATATCAATTGGGTCAGATTTTTGGAACCTTGGGTTTTGTAGTTATACAAGCTGATTTTTTGGGACTTGGTATTAATCCTGGGATACATCCATATGTACATGCTGATTCTGAAGCTTGGGTTGCACTAGATATGATGGAGCATGTCATTGAAAATTATGAAACCAATGCACCCAACAGATTTCTGAATGATCAGATTTTTATTTCGGGTTACTCTCAAGGAGGACATGCTGGGATGGCAGTTCATCGTGTCCTAGAATTGGAACACGCTGATGAGTATACAGTAACGGCTGCGAGTCATATGTCTGGACCATATTCAATTTCAGAGAAAATGATTGATTTTACACTCGGTGATGAGGAATATGGATTCAGCGCTTATTTGGTAAGTACCTCATTGTCTATGAAAGCAGCCTATCCAGATTTGTTGGCTGACTTTGAAGTTGAAGATATATTTAAGGAAGCATATCTTGATGATATTACCGCTTACGCAAATGAGGATATTGATCTATGGGAACTTAACCTTGCTATCGAAAATCAATTGATGGCAGACGTAGGAGCAATCATTCCAAAAGAAATGATAAATCCAGAAATTGTGGAAGCTCTCAAGAATGACCCTAGTCATCCAATGAGTATGGCTCTAGCAGATAATGACGTATTCGATTGGGCACCCAATGCCCCAACCAGATTGATGTATTGTTCTGGTGATGATCAAGTAACATTTGAAAATGCCATATTAGCAAGCGAGGTAATGAATGCCAATGGAGCAAACAATGTACTTGCACTCGAGCATGGTGCAACTTTAGATCATGGTGGATGTGTTACTCCCGCAACGACAGCTTCAATTTTCTTTTTCTTGAACTTTAGAACACTGCCTACAAGTACTGACGATTTATTCGGTAGTACGCTTACGCAAATGTCTGCAGTTCAGATTCAAAATCAATTGCAAGTAAGCATTGATCCAGCATATTTGAAAGCCAATCAAGTCGACTTTATGTTGACAGATATGTATGGGCGTACACTTCTTAGAGAAGAACTTGTTAATGATGTCTCGTTGATAAATCTTAACAATATTAACTCAGGCATGTATTTTATGACCCTACTTGCAGAAGACCAATTCCAAGAAAGTCAAAAAGTATTTATTGAGTAGATCTTATTAAATTTGCCTTTAAAAAGGAAATGAACTTTGTAACTATGTTAATACGAATGTTTGCCCGTCAAGCAATTTTTCGCTCTGGTAATAAACTCGTTAAGAATTGGCAAAGAGGCAATACCATTGATGAAATGGAAGAAGTAGACATGTCAACCATGACGGCCAAAGAGAAAAGAGTTCATAAAAATAAATTGGCAAGACAACAAAGGAAATCCTCAATGACGGGATCTAATCCTTGGATCTTAGTCCTTCTGATAGTTATTGGCCTTCTTATTTTGTACATATCAACGATGAAAAAATAATCATAATTTAATATTTGCCTATGTTTTATACTTCAACATGGCATTAAAATTTTCAATAACTTTGCACTATGAAAGTTTTACAAACAATAAATTTAGCCCTCGTTTTTACAGTATTTCTAGTTTTAGGCGGATGTAACAATCCTCCAGCAGTTGATGCAGTTAAAACAGCAAAGGCAAATACTAATGTTGCTCCTTCGCAAAAGACAGAGGTAAAAACAGCAACTCCGTCATTTACAAAAGTGCCAGCGAGAACAACAGACGAATTGGAAATGAATTTTCCATATGATGTTGAAGTCATGGATGCAGATGGTAAAAAAGTAAATACCAAAGATATTTTGGGAAACGGAAAACCAACAGCTGTTCTATTTTGGTTGACAACCTGTGGTCCATGCAAAATGAAATTTTCTGCCATAGAAAAGAAATATGCTAAGTGGAAAGAAGAGACAGATTTTAATATGGTAGCAATCTCAGTTGATTGGCCAAAAAACACTCAACGCTTCAGAGATATGGTCAAAGAAAAAAATTGGCCTTGGCCAGTATACCATGACTTTGCTCTAGAGTTTAAAAAGATCATGCCCGGTAACCTAAACGGTCTTCCACAAGAATTCCTATTTGATAAAGATGGAGAATTGATTTATCATAAGAAAAGATACTCTGTAGGAGCAGAAGATATTTTGTATAACAAGATTAAGGCTGCAGCAGAGTAGATTATCTGGATCCATGATTTATGATGTAAGACTTCTGAAATCTGACATCTGATATCTGACGTCTAAGCTAGACAAAGTCTAGCTTAAAAAGAGTAATATGCAAAATGCTCCTCATTTGGTTTAGCCACATACAAAAACAACAAACCAACAAGTCCCAATACCAATCCGAAAATATTTTTGTCAAGAAATCCTAAGATAATTGCAATGAGTGTTGGTCCTTCAATGAACGCCCATCTTACAATATTGACTGCTCTAAAACTAGTAAAAGCATGTTCATACGAATTGAAAGACTTAGAGCTAGCATGATTGATATTGGTTTGATATATTTTTGTGCTTGCAAGCATACCTAGCAAAACCAAAACAGCAGAAATTCTAAAATACATAGTGCTATAGGAATTGACTATTTCCCCTGATCCTGAACTAATCAAGTAGTAAATAACAACCAATATTATTAAGACGCCTCCACTCAGTGCGAGATGTAGAATTCCTAAAGTCCTTTTGTCTTCTTGTTTAATTTTTGCCATCTGTTTTTATTTATTCTTTTCTTCCTAATACGGTAAACACCGCAGGTATTGCATGCCCATTTACCTCGTATACATATTCTTGTTCCGCACGTTTTCTTATGCCTTCAAAACAAGGGTAAGGATTGTAATCATATTCATTAAATCCTATCACTTGAATGCCATTGTTTCTCAATGCATTTTGAACATCAGCCACTCCATGAATCCAAAAATATTCATCAAATTTGACTCCTTCACTTCCATCCGTATAGCTCCCTTCAGATAATTCATGAAAGGCTTTTCCTTTACTAAAATATGGAAAGGCTATTTGTTGATCTTTCCATTCCCACATATAGAGATAAGGATGAAATTCTGCCATATAAAACATGCCACCTGGCTTCAATCTCTTGGCTACTTGCTCTGCCCATTGATTAATATCTGGTAACCAACAGATTGCACCATAAGAAGTATAGACAATATCAAACTGATCTTGAATCACCTGATCCATCATTATAATATTGGATTCGATGAATGTCGCCGCTATGTTTAATTCCTTTGATAGTGATTGTGCAGTTTCGATTGATTTAGTAGAAAGATCGACTCCTGTTACAGTGGCACCCATTCTCGCAAAGGAAAGAGTGTCCAAGCCAAAATGACATTGAAGGTGGAGTAAAGATTTGCCAGAAACTTCAGGCATTTCTTCCAATACAATAGGCCCCAATGCTGTGTTTCCTTTCTTAAAACCTTCCAAATCATAAAATTTGCTATCTATATGTGCCTCCGTTCTTGCATCCCACAGCTTTTTATTTGCTTCGAAATAGGTATTGTTGTTCTCCATAGTATCTTTGTTAAAAATAAAAGTAAAAACAATGGGACAAGAAAAGAAGAAGAATTCGATGAATATTGAATTACCTGAAGATGTTGCGGAAGGTACATATGCAAATCTTGCTATTATATCTCACTCTCATGCAGAGTTTGTAGTTGACTTTATCAGAATGGTACCCAATGTGCCAAAGGCAAAAGTTAAGTCAAGAATTATTTTGACTCCACATCATGCTAAAAGGTTATTGACTGCATTAGAAGACAATGTCAAAAAGTATGAGGAGAAAAATGGTAAAATCGAAGGAGGAAATAAAAATCCATTTCCGAATATGAATTTTACACCAACGGCTCAAGCTTAAAATAAAGATCCAGGCACAGTAGGAGGTTCGATGTTGAGATGCTCATAAGCTTTTTGTGTAGCTTCTCTTCCTCTTGGTGTCCGTTGAATAAATCCTTCCATAATTAAGAAGGGTTCGTGAACGTCCTCGATAGTACCAGCCTCTTCGCCCACCGCGGTTGCAATAGTCGTAATCCCAACTGGTCCTCCCTTGAATTTTTCAATGATTGTCGATAGGATTCTATTGTCCATTTCATCCAATCCACTGGAATCAACATTCAATGCATTCAAGCCGTATACGGCAATCTCTTGTGTTATGATTCCATTTCCTTTCACCTGTGCAAAATCTCTGATTCTTCTCAAGAGTGCATTTGCGATTCTAGGTGTGCCTCTACTTCTTCTTGCAATTTCTAAAGCACCAAGATGCTCAATTTCTATTTCCAATATTGAAGCCGATCTTTTTATGATGCTAAGGATAACACCTACCTCGTAATAATCAAGGTGGCAATTGATCCCAAATCTTGCTCGTAGTGGTGCTGTCAACAAACCCATTCGAGTGGTTGCTCCTACCAATGTAAATGGATTTAATGTAAGCTGAACTGTTCTTGCACTTGGTCCACTATCGATCATGATATCAATTCGATAATCTTCCATGGCACTATAGAGGTACTCTTCGACTACATTATTAAGTCGGTGTATCTCATCAATAAAGAGAACATCTCCTTCTTGTAAATTTGTCAATAATCCTGCAAGATCACCTGGCTTTTCCAAAACAGGACCTGAAGTCATTTTTAAACCGGTATTCAACTCAGTGGCAATAATGTGGGATAGGGTAGTTTTACCCAAACCAGGAGGTCCATGCAAAAGAACATGGTCCAATGCCTCTTCCCTCATATTCGCCGCCTGAATAAATACTTGGAGATTCTCCACCAATTTCGGTTGCCCTTCAAACTCTGAAAGTGCTTTCGGTCTTAGTGCTCTTTCTACCTGTTTTTCTTCAGGTGTGTACTGCTCATCGGTAGGATCTAAATGCTCGTTACTCAAATTTTATGGTAGATTTTATATTACAAAAATACCTATAAATTAAATGGATTCAAAATGGTAGCATTGTGGCCTTTGGGGCCGCAATGCTAGACTCCAGACTTCCAGACTCCAGACTTTGGCAGCGAGCTAAGAAGACCTTCTGCTTTCTTGCTCTAAGCTTTTTCGGGAACAACAAATGACCCAAAGGTCTCCCGACCTCTTGGGATTATATACCGCAGACTGAAAATCTGACCTCTGACCTCTGATCTCTGACGTCTACATAAAGAAACTTTAATACTTCCTTAATCCCTAACACCCCACAACTACAAGCAAAAATCAATATTTTTGTATTTCAAAATCATATACAATGTCCAATAAAATATACTACCTTATCGGTTTCTTGTTTTTGATTGTTTTGACTGCTTGTCAAGAGTCAAAGGTTGATCCAGCTGCCAATCCAACGACGACAAAAACTGAAGCCCAAAGGCATCCTGCTGCAATTGGAAATAAGCCAAATAAGGTACATACGAATGTTGATGGTCGAAAGAAAAAAATAGTGACCCAATATCTTGATACAGGAGGTATGAAATGGATAACAATGGAGGAAGCTTCCAATCTTAAAAATACAGATGGGAAGAAGTTTCTTGTAGATGTTTATACTGATTGGTGTGGTTGGTGCAAGGTGATGGATAAAAAGACATTTTCCGATAATAATGTTAAAAAGTATCTAGAAGAAAACTATCATTTAGTAAAATTCAACGCAGAGCAGACAGATCCTATAAAATTTAAGAATAAGACCTATTCTTGGGCCGAATTGGGTAGAAATGGCATAAATATGTTAGCTGTAGACATTTTGGGGAACCAAATGAGCTATCCAACGTTGGTATATTTTGATGAAAATCTTAATAAAATTAATGTGAGCCCAGGTTATAAAGGTCCTGAGCAATTATTAGCCGAATTAAAGGACATGGATAATTAATAAATAAAACTTACTTTTAAGAAAAAACTGACCACCATGAAGTCGATATTTTTAACAATTACCTTTGTTTTCGGTGCTTTTGCATTATCAGCTCAAGCTGATCAGCTAGTGAAAGTGCTCATGCACAAAGCACAATATGAATATTTAACCGACAATATAACTGAGTTGCAAAGTTCCGTAGAAGTTGTACAACAAGCTTACCAACGAGCTGATAATTCTGTAATTGGTAAAACCAAAGGAGACATTATAAAAATAGTACATCAAGCACCATCTATTTTAAGTAACTTTTGTTCCATGGCCATGGCTACCATTGATGATCCAAATGCAGCAGGTTCTAGACACAATCTTGATTATGGTGAATTTGCAAAGACTGTAAATGCAAATGATGATTATGTTGAACTTGAATTATTACCATCAGAAATTGAAACTTTGAATAAATTGGTTAAATCCATCAGAGACAAAAAATATAGATTGAAAGTATCTGGATATGCAATCCACGAAAGCCAAAGAGCAAAAGATTCAGATAAGAACGTCGAGATGTTGTCGAATTTGACAACTGAAATGGGAGAAGCAATTGAAATTATAAAAATAGGAAAGCACAGATAATATATGTCATTTGAAATAACAGGTAAACTTCACAAAGTTTTTGAAGTACAAGCAAAGAGTGATAGATTTCAAACAAGAGAATTCGTCATTACCACGGAAGGTCAATATCCTCAATTTATTAAATTTCAACTTACACAAGATCGTTGTGAATTGATTTCAAATTTTGAAGAAGGCAAGGATATTAAAGTATACTTTGACTTGAGAGGAAGAGAGTGGCAAGAAAAATTCTTTACCAATCTAAATGCATGGAAATTAGAAGCAGCGACAACTGAAAACGACGCAGCACCTAATGATATTCCACAAGCAGTAGGTGAGCCACCTGAGATGGGAGGATTCCCAACAGCCAAGGATAGTGCTCCAGCTAACAACGATTTAGATGATCTGCCGTTTTAATATACGGTCGTACTTTTTTCTCAAATTTATTGTACTTATAGGCTTTTCGATTCTTTTCGGAAATTCCAATTCCTATGCCCAGGATGAACAATACCAACAGCTAGATTCACTTTGGATGCTAAGTTGGAATTCGGAATGGGATGATGCACTCCACGAATTTAAAATAGTCTATGAGACTCCGACCGAAGAGGATTACGGTGAGTTGTTAGCCACTTGGGCACATCTTGAAGATTGGACACAATGGGAATATTCAATCGGAGATTATTCAGGGAGTATCTGGCAAAAATGGCCTAGACGTGATGATGAATGGGAGCTGAGATCTGAAGGGAATATTACCACCATTACCAATAGATGGCGCAATGATAATTCTGAGGTTGTTATCAATTACAATAATGAAATAAAACTCATATGGAAATCAAAATCTTTTAATGATGGCAATGTATGGGTGCTTGAGAAAAACGATTTCGGTGAGTTCGAATTTTTCACCGAATTTGTTGATGATCCAAGAGATTGGTTGATCTATGATGATACTGCACTAGATCTTCCATTGGATGTGAAGGTGGCCTGTTGCTTCATTGCATTATACAGAACCACCGCCCCTTTTCGTAGATAGATAAAGAAATTAGGATTCCTTGGCCAAAACCATTGCCTCTAGTACCTGCTCTCCGTGGATTTTTGTTTTAACCTTCTCAATTATGTTTTCGATGATACCTTCTTCATTTACTAATATGGTTGTTCGATAGACTCCGATAATCTCTCTCCCCATAAATTTCTTCGGTCCCCAAAGACCATAGCTGGTAAGAACTGACTTATCCTCATCACTTAAAAGATCGTACTGAAATTCATATTTATCAATAAACTTCAGATGCTTTTTAGGCGGATCTGGACTCACACCAAACACCTTATAACCAGCTTTCGATATCTTTCTATAGTTATCTCTGATACTGCACGCTTCCTTTGTACATCCAGGAGAATCGTCTTTAGGATAAAAAAACAAGACATATTTCTCACCTTTTAAGGATTCTGAACTCACTATTTCCCCGTTTTGATTGGGCATTTCAAACACAGGAAGTTTCTCTCCTACTTTAATCTTCATTTTATAATTCATTTTCTTGCCTCTATAACCCTTTATTATTGATTTTGTTCAAGAAAAACAGGAAATAAACTAAACAAATGTAGAGAAGCCATTGAATTTGGAAAAATAACGCTTTAGTGTGCCCTTTTTTGACCCCAGACACAAGGCTGCCAGATTCCAGAGAACGAACACCTAATACTTCCAAGGGGTTTTAAGCTTATATTGTTCTTGAAGTGATATTAACCCTAAACACTCAGAAAACTCTGAAGTCTGACCTCTGAAGTCTGAGATCTTTAGATTCTGACCTCTGAAGACTGAAATCTTAGATTCTAAATTCCAACTCCGACTGATTGCCACTATGATCAGTGACTTTGATAAGTACGTTATCAGCTCCTTCTGGAAAATATTTTCCATCGATGATCAAAAGGTCATTTTTCAAATCGTAATTGAAAGGAATCCAAACGTTGTTGGCTGAAACATGAATTTGGTAATCGCCTAATGAAGAATCATAATCCAAGTTGTCAGTTACCTTGAAAGAGTATTGTTTGCTTCCATTTTTGCTGACTGTGCCAACTCGACTTATGGATGGTGGGGTCTCATCAATCGACATGTAATAGTTTCCAAATTCATCAAGGTAGGCAACAAAGTTTTCACCATCGATGTAGCCACCAAAATTTGTCAACTCTCCGTTTTCTAATTTTGCAATAGAAATACCTGGATCATTTATGTTAGGAATGACAACTTTAAAAGCTCTGTGTGCAGGGCTATTTTCATTTTCAATTTTAAGATGATAGTCTATCCCAAAACCTTCTTCTTGAATATCAATTGTTTGATTGTTATATAAGGTATTTTCAAAGAAAATCACCTTGGCCTTTGAAGCAAGTAAAATGGTGTCATTGCTACCACATTGAATCTCAAATCCTGTCGATTTCTTTTCTTTTAGCTTTTCAACACTTTTCAAGTTGATGTCAAATGAACTTTTGTTTTTGGCTCCATCTCCAACATGCACTTCAAAGCTTCTTTCTTGATTCAATTCTAATTCAAGCCAGCCGTTCTTTTCATCCTTGTTATAATTACTAAGCGGATTACATTCAGTGTTGAAAAGTTTTAGAATCCGAGACTTGTTCTTTTTGAAATGCTTATAATCTATAATAGCATTGATGGCTTTTGATTCCGCAAAACTTATCCTATCAAATGCAATGTAAAAAACAGAGCTATCTCTTTCAGTTATCTCTAGATCATAGATTCCATTTTTGTTCCATACACCATTGGCTCTGTCGTAGGTGTTGACACCAATACCCACTCTCTGACTTTTGACTTCAATCAATTTATCAGCCAAAGAGTAATTGCCTTTTTCTCCTCTCAACTCAACTTTGAATTTATCTAGTGGATTGCCATACTCATCCAACTCATACACATAAACTTCCCGGATAACAGGAGGGATATCATCTTTGACTTTGATATTAAACAATGAAGGCATTATTGGTTGCTCAGACACTGTTTCCCGTATTTCAAAATGAAGATGAGGCGCATAAGATCTTCCGGTATTTCCAAGCACACCAATCTTATCACCTTGATTGAAACTAAATTTACCCGCTGGTAAATAAATATCTACTTCAAACTGCTCTACTGATATCTGAATATCTTCCACATATTGTTCAAGTGCAGGATCAAATTTATCCATGTGTGCATATACTGTTGTATAGCCATTTGGATGATCCATATAGAGAGCCCGACCGTAGCCGCCACTCTGTATTTTAATCCGAGATATATGACCTGATTCCGCTGCCAAAATATCATCACCACCTTGACCATTTTTTGATTTGATATCAATACCTGAATGAAAGTGATTGGTCCTAAGTTCAGCAAAGCTGCCGGCAAGTTTTAGCTCGTAGTCAATTGGGGCAATAAAATTAGTGCTATCAGGATCTATTTGTGCTGAGCCTAATTGTATAGATAGTAGAACCAAAAGTAGACTAACTACTTTTCTTGAAAATATCTTCGATTGCTTGTTTAATAATTCCTCCTGCTTCAATTGGAAACGCTTCACTATTATTTATTTGATTCTGCAAAGATGATTTTAATTCTTTAATCTGTGGTATATCTTCAACGGTTTCGATGATGGATTTATTGATTTCTCTAGTAAGCCAAAGAGACATCTGGCTATTTCTATTTTTTTCGTAGAATTGATTGTCAATAATGTCTATAAAGAACTGATCTATAGCTGCTGTCAATTTATCAATATTCAATAATGTTTCTGAAGAATATAATAAGGTTTGAGGTTTGAGTCCATGCGCCTTTGGGTGTAATAAAGATTTGGAAGCATCAATGGCTTTTGCACTCATTTTTGCAAGTTCCAGTTTGTCTCCATCTGCCTTATTAATCAAAAACAAATCGGCCAATTCCATGATGCCTCGTTTAATGCCTTGCAGCTCATCTCCCGAGCCTGGTTGGACAACAAGCATGTACATATCTACCAGGTCAGATACTGCCACCTCAGATTGACCGACACCAACTGTTTCAACAATGACATACTCATATCCTGCCATCTCAGATAAAAGAATACACTCCATCGTAGCTGCAGATACCCCACCTGCTTCCGTACCCGAGGCAGAAGGTCTGATATACACATTTTCCTGATTGATCAATTGTTCCATTCGAGTTTTATCTCCTAGGATAGATCCGCCGCTTTGTGGACTTGAGGGATCAATGGTTAGTATCGCGATTTTCTTTCCTTGAGTTGCCAGATGATTGCCGATTGAATCAATCAAAGTACTTTTTCCCGCTCCTGGTGGTCCTGTTACGGCAATTCTTTTGGTCTTTCTTTTTTTGTAATTCGAAAGAACCTTGGCGATTATTTTGCGATCTTCTGATCTGAGACTTTCTGCAAGTGATAGGGCATGACTAAGCTGCATTTTGTTTCCTTCCAAAAGTTTTTTAGTAAGATCCTCAGCATTTAATTTTATGCGATTGGCTTTCTTAAAATTTGGATTGATATTTTTATTTTGATTACTCAAATGAGACTAGTTCTGTGAGATTTTTTTCCAGCAGCCTTCCGCCAAATGATTGGTCATTTTCTCAATAGCATAACTTCCGGCTAATGGATCTGCCACCTTATCTAGGTAGGACTCCATCTTCATGATGTGTTGTATGTTTTGATTGAGTCTTCTTTGATTATCATCTGGATGATGAAAAGAACAAATTAAATCCGCAGTACCCAATGCTGCATTGATGCAAGCAGAGGTGTTTTCAATCAAAGCAGTCTCATCATTTATGCCTTTGGCAACTTTCGTTTTTGCCTTGATGAAAAGTGGAGTAAAATCTTTTTTATATGCTTTAAGCAAATTTGCCCAGATGATTCGTAGGGCTCTGATTTTTGCAACATTCACTGCAAGGTGTGCATCGACTTCTACTTCAGCTCTTATACTTGAGACAGGAAGATTAAATTCGCCAGCCTGTTCAATGGCAGTCTTTAACTTGTTTGAGATTTCAGCTAGTGCTTCAGGAATATTTTCGGAAGAGCTGTCCCCGGTAAAGAAGTGAAAAGAACTCATCTTTTTTGCAGCGGCCATATTTGCCTTGAGCATATCAAAGGAAATGGCAAAGGCTCCTGATAATTCGTTTAGCTTTTTATTCTGAGAGATTGAATAATCAATAAAGCTTGGTAGGATATTATCAGAGGAATATATAGCGATGTCATTGTATAACATTTCGTGAAAAATGCCCTCGTATAGTTCTGACCAATTGAAATCAGAACCTTGAAGTATGATGGCTTCAGCTCCATTTTGCACAGCATTGATAATTGATGAATGTGCGTTTTGGCTATTTATATCGATTGAAAGGCCAATTTTCCAGCCAATATCATGACTAATCAATGGGTTTTCTCGCTTTATTTTTTCTTCTGGATGGTTGAAAGAAGGCAACTCAACTCCTTGAACAATCTTGGACTCAAACTCAGCTAAAGAGTTGATTTTCAAAGCTTTCGCAATGAGTTCTTCCCATATATTTTGGTCTATTGTTGGAAAATCAAGGTTTAGAGGCACTTTTATCGTGGTTTAGAAAACTAATATAGCTCTTTGCGGTTATTAATATACCTGATTCCATAAGGGGATTTTAAGGTTTTAAACTTATTTTTGTACTGAAATCAACCAAAAATTTGATGAGCGACAAGCGACTAATATATCTTGATAATAATGCTACTACTCCAACTGACCCGCGAGTCGTAGATGCAATGTTACCATTCTTTCATAATGTACCCGGCAATGCAGCCAGCAGAAACCATCCTTTTGGTTGGGCAGCTGAAGAAGCGGTGGACTATGCAAGAGACCAAATTGCAAAACTTCTTGATGTAGATAACAGAGAAATTATATTCACTTCCGGAGCTACAGAATCAGACAACCTTGCACTAAAGGGAGTTTTCGAAATGTACAAAAGAAAGGGGAATCACATCATCACATTGAAGACTGAACACAAGGCAGTCTTAGATTCTTGTAAGAAGATCGAGAAAATGGGTGGTGAGGTTACATACCTTGATGTGGATGACAAAGGAATGATCAATCTTGCAGAGTTAGAGGCAGCCATCAAGAAGGAAACAATCTTAATCTCTGTGATGTGGGCAAATAATGAAACTGGTGTAATCCAGCCGATGAAAGAAATCGGAGATATCTGTGCAAAGCATGGTGTCTTGTTCATGAGTGATGCAACACAAGCAGTGGGTAAAATAAAAACACATCCAAAAGAATTGGGTATTCACTTGATGGCTTTTACAAGTCATAAAATGTATGGTCCAAAAGGAGTTGGTGCTTTGTTTGTGAATAGAAAAAATCCAAGAGTAAAGGTTACTTCTCAAATGGATGGCGGTGGTCATGAAAGAGGAATGCGTTCTGGGACATTGAATGTTCCTGGTATTGTAGGATTCGGAATGGCTGCTGAAATAGCAAGAAAAGAAATGGATGCGGATGCAGCTAGACTTTCGGTATTGAGAGATAAGTTGGAGCAAGCATTTATAGATAATCTAGAAGAGGTATATGTAAATGGTGATCCAGCACACAGGATGCCGCATGTATGTAATATCTCATTTAAGCATGTTGAAGGAGAAGGATTGATGATGACCTTCAATCAGGAAGTGGGTGTATCAAGTGGATCTGCCTGTACTTCAGCATCATTGGAGCCATCATATGTTTTGATTGCTTATGGCTTGGGTGATGATTTGGCACACTCTTCGATTAGATTTAGTTTAGGAAGATTTACAACGGAGCAGGACATCGATGAGACAATTGCTTTGGTGTCAAAGGGAGTAAATCACATGAGAGACTTGAGCCCAATATGGGAAATGTATAAAGAAGGAGTTGATTTGGATGCTGTCCAGTGGACAGAGCACTAAAAAAGACTGGGTGGATTTGAAACCCAATTTGAACTATATTTGTTAGAATAATAGATTAAAACTACAAAATGGCATATTCAGAAAAATTATTGGACCACTTTAAGAACCCAAAAAACGTTGGGACGTTAGACAAGACTGACCAGAATGTTGGTACAGGATTGGTAGGTGCTCCAGAATGTGGAGATGTAATGAGATTACAAATCCAAGTTGATGCAGAAGGCATTATCGAAGACGCAAAATTCAAAACATTTGGATGTGGGTCAGCAATTGCTTCTTCTTCATTAGCAACAGAATGGTTGAAAGGAAAATCAATTGATGAAGCATTGGCGATCGATAACATGGCCATTGTTGAAGAATTGGCCTTGCCACCAGTGAAAATTCACTGCTCAGTATTAGCAGAAGATGCTATCAAGCAAGCAGTCAATGATTACAAAACTAAAAATGCTTAATCATGCTATTCGTAGCTGACAGTGCAAAGCAAAAGATCGATGAACTGATGAAAGGTTCTGAGATCAGTGAAGATTTCTTCGTTCGTGTTTCAGTCACAAGTGGTGGTTGCTCAGGTCTTACTTATCAATTGGATTTTGATAATGAGTCGCAGGCCAATGATCAAGTGTTTGAAGACAACGGAGTAAAAGTTGTGACAGACTTGAAATCCTTCTTGTATTTATGTAATACAACATTGGAGTTTTCAGGAGGTCTAGAAGGCAAAGGATTTTACTTTAACAATCCGAATGCTGAGAGGACTTGCGGATGTGGAGAGAGTTTTGCGGTGTAGTAGATAGAATTTAAATAAGATATATAGAAGGGCTGTGCTTTGGGTGCGGCCCTTTCTATTATAGGATTATAGGATTTTTGGGATACATGGGATTTTTGGATGCCGGACTTCCAGATTCCAGATTCCAGACTTCCAGACAACAACATTGCCTCCAAGGGTTTTAACCCCTTGTATTTAGCTAGAGCAGTAATCATAGGAGC
Organism: uncultured Saprospiraceae bacterium; assembly: GCA_938033975.1. Classification (GTDB taxonomy): domain Bacteria; phylum Bacteroidota; class Bacteroidia; order Chitinophagales; family Saprospiraceae; genus JAHDBF01. The sequence continues at coordinate 18,429 of CALHKJ010000122.1, forward strand.
TGTGTAGTAATTAGCTTTTATTATCAACACTTTCCTTCCATTATGCTAAATTCGAGCAGCGAATGAAAAACATACAATACATAGATCGCCAAACAGGCACACTTATTACTGAGACACCTCCAGGAGAAGGCTGGTTGAAATTTCTTTATCACAATCCTTTTGGCAAACTTGCTTTGAGTCTAGTTGTAAAGAGAAAGTTTTTGTCCGCATGGTATGGCCGCAAAAAAGATACACTAAAGTCTAGTGAAGATATCCAACAATTTGTGAGTGATTTAGGTATTGATATGAACGAGGCTGTCCTCCCAATATCTGAATACAAAAGTTTCAACGAATTTTTTTATCGGAAATTAAAGCCTGAGGCTAGACCGATAGGAGAGGGCTTGGTAT
>CALHKJ010000123.1 GCA_938033975.1 uncultured Saprospiraceae bacterium
TGGAGTGGCGGTCATTACAAGAACATGAGGTATGAAGTCAGGGTTTTTGGCCCATAGTTTGGCTCTCTGCATAACACCAAAACGGTGTTGCTCATCAATAACGGCAATCCCTAGTTTTTGAAAGACGACATAGTCTTCAAGAAGTGCATGTGTGCCTACAATTATATTGAGTTCACCATTTTTGAGATAGTCTAAAACTATTTTTCTTTCTTTTCCTTTCACGGCACCAGATAGATATCCTACTCTTATGCCAGTCCCTTCGAGGTATTCTTTTAAGGAGTCGTAGTGTTGCTGTGCTAGTATTTGTGTTGGAGCAAGCATCACTGCTTGAAAACCATTGTCAATGGCAATGAGCATGGTCAAAAGTGCCACCATTGTTTTTCCTGAACCCACATCTCCTTGCAAAAGCCTGTTCATTTGGAAACCAGAACCGACATCTGACCTAATTTCTTTAACCACTCTTTTTTGAGCGTTGGTTAATTCGAACGGCAGATTGTTTTTATAAAAATTATTAAAGGTCTCACCTATTTCTGTGAAGCTTGGCCCTTTGTATTTTAGTTTTCTACGTTGCTTGCTAAAAAGCATAGCAAGTTGAAAAAAGAATATTTCTTCAAATTTCAATCTATTGACGCCTTCCTCTACTTGCTCTCTATTTTTTGGTTGATGGATTTTTATCAAAGCTTCATAGCGAGACTTTAACTTTAGCATTTTTAGAAGATAGGGAGGCAAAGTTTCGGGGACATCGGATTCTTTGATTTCATCAAAGACTGTGGTAATTAATCTTCTTCTTTTTTTGTTGTCCATTCCCACCTTGGTCAACATCTCAGTGGAAGAATAAACTGCATCAAGGCTTGTCTTAAGTTTGGTTCCCTCTGCTTTTATCATTTCAAGTTCAGGGTGGGCTAAGGTTTTTTTGCCTTTGAAGATGCTTAGTCTACCATAGATAATATAATCTTGATCTGGGATGATCATTTTTTTCACCCATGAAACTCCTTTAAACCAAAGTAGCTCGATATAACCTGTATCATCTTTTGCAATTGCCGTGAGGCGTTGTTGTCTTTTTCCTTTGACCTCTTTTACGGAAGTAATCTTTGCCTTAAGCAATACCTTTTCTCCATCTCGTCCTATATCCTTGATGGTTGTATAATTGGTCTTATCAACATACCTAAAAGGAAAGGTAAAGAGTAGATCCTCGACAGTACGGATGCCAAGCTCATGAAAGAATTTGCCCTTTGCGGGTCCAACTCCTCTTACAAATTCGATCGGTTTTTCTAATAGTCTACTCATCAAAAATATTTGCCGAAAGGCGAATAACAAATATAATGATATTTAGGAGTCAAGAAACAGTGTAAAAAGGACTGAAAATGAACTTAATAAATGAATCAATGGTTTAATTTAGCAGTATGGCAGAATCGAAAAGACAACAGCAGGTAGGCTCCTTGATAAAGAGGCACTTTAGTACAGTTATTATGAATGAAGGGCCGAATATTCAATCAGGCGTATTGCTGACAGTAACAGATGTTAAGATGAGTTCTGATTTAGGACTTGCCAAAATCTATATTTCTGTATATGGTACGGAAAAGAAATTGGATGTCATAGATGCTTTAGAATCCAACAATACCTTACTTCGTCAACAACTAGCCGCACGTATCAAACGACATGTAAGGAGAATTCCCAATATAAATATCTACCTAGATGAAACTTTGGATGAGATGTATCGATTGAGAAATGTCTTTGGTCAACTTCATGAGCAGAAGTTGATGGGGAAGGAAGAAGAATAAATTTCGTATATTATATGTTATGTCCTATTTAAAACATAAACCTGTAAATCCTCTTTTACAAGCTTTCGTAGAATATTATAATTCGTTTGTTGGAGATGGTATAGAAGCAAGAAAGTTTGTCTCATTACCTGAGGGCAAAATAGGAATGGTATTTATGTTGAATGGAGGAAGTAAAAAAGTTGAACCTGATGAAATTATACACTTTACTCAATCACACATTTCTGGGCTGGTAACAAAATCCACCAACTACCAATTAAGTAAAGATATCGAAACCTTCAGTGTCGTTTTTAAGCCAGGTGCATTGTTTAAATTCGTTCCAAAAATCCCCGTACATATCTTAGCAAAATCTTCAGCAAATTTAATTGATGTGTTTGGTAAGGAGATTTATCGAATTGAAGATAAGTTGAAGAAGGAGAAGGATTTCTTGAAAAGGATTTCAATTGTAGAAGATTTTTTGTTGTCTAAAATTGATGTATGTGATTCAAGAATAAATAGGGCGATAAAGTATGTTTCTGATTACTCAAATATAGCGACAGTTTCAGCATTAAGCATGCAACTAAATCTTGGAGAAAGACAATTAAGAAATATATTTAAAGAGAAGATTGGACTGAGTCCAAAACAATATATCAAATTGTATAGATTTAAAAAGTCTCTATCAAATCCACCAAGGTGGAATCAGAATAATGCTCAATATGCTGCTGCTCTTGGATATTATGATGAATCTCATTTTATTAATGAATTCAAATCGTTCTCTGGCATGACTCCCAGTGAGTATTTTAAAAGTCAAGAACTAATTGCCGATTTTTCCAATTTTAATAGGTTGTATGTGAGGTAACTTGCTTAAAAGTTATCTTATGAAAAAATGCCACTTTATTTTCCTGCTCTTCTATTATATACCGATAGGAGCTCAGACTATATCACTTGGTGATATTAACTATATTGATCTTCCATTCAATTTCGTTGTCAAAGATGCAATTCTTGATACTGATGAAGTATTGCTCGCAGGTTTCTTGCGCGATACTTTATCGGGAAATATTGATAGCTATGCCATCTTGATTGATAATTTGGGAGCCACAAAGAAGATATTTCATTTGGAACAAGCTGGTGCTTTTTCTCAAATAGAAAGATGTGTTCAGTATGATGAAGACTATTACTTGCTTGAAAATAGTTCTGGTCCTAATAAGAATCTTATAACAGTATATCAACTAGATTCTGAATTAAAATTGAAGGACAAATTTCCAATTGTTGATAGGGAACTTTGTTTGGGAAAAGATATTTTGTTTCTAAACGAACAAACATTTTTAGTCGCATTTTGGGATGGTTCAAATTTTGCAAATTCATTTCCGGTTATTCATAAATATGATTTGTCAGGAAATAAGATTGGCGAAGTGAGTCTGGATAAGGCGAATGAAAAGTATATTGAATTTGGTGAGCCGGATCAAAGTTGGACAGAAGAACAGAAAGAGTCTTTTGTCATCTTGAGGAAATACCAAAAAACAAAATTGGTAAAGCAGGTACATAAATTGGTCTTGGGAGAAGATGGTGTTTATGTTCTTGGTTCTGAAAATACTACCAATATATCAGACTATTGGTTGTGTAAAATTGATCTAGACTTAAATTATCAATGGGAATATCTTTTTAAAGATGAAGGTGGAATGGGTACAGATTGGTTATTGGATGGTTATGTGGATAGTGATAAGTTGAGAGTTGCAGGATATCAATACAGTAAGAAGCACGGTGGCTACAATTTTAATTATTTGGTATTCGATGGGAATGGTTTAGTAGAACAAAATAAGATTTACGATTATGGCAACGACGAAGTAACAGAAGGAATTATTAGAATGGATGCGTTGAATGTACAATATGGCTATTCAATTGATAGAATTGGTGATTTTATAGATTTTGATAATGACCATGAACTATTGATATTGTTGTTAAACAATAATGGTGATATATTGGATAGACAGAATCATAAAATAGCCGGGTTCAAGAATATTATTCAAGCTGTCAAACTTGAAAATGATTCAATTTTGTTTCTAGGCGAGCAAGTTTTGAATTCTCAAAGTAGGTATTTTGCCCTTGAAGGTAAATTGATCTATAAACCTTAGTAATTCTTACTTTATATAGACTCAAAACTTGTTCATAACTCATTGGCCAATATTAGTTTACGAATATGAATTTTTCTATTTTTGACCTTTAAATAACCATTCAAAATACAAAGCTCAATGGCTTTAGATGTATTATTAGGTCTTCAATGGGGTGACGAAGGAAAAGGAAAAATCGTCGACTACCTAGCTCCAGATTATAACATGATAGCACGATTTCAAGGAGGTCCCAATGCGGGACATACTATCGTGATTGGGGAGGATAAATTTGTTCTTCACACCATTCCTTCAGGTATTTTTAGGGAAAACGTTGATAACCTTATAGGAAATGGGGTTGTAGTTGATCCTATCACTCTTGCTAAGGAAATAAAGGGTCTAAAAGATGCTGGTCTTAATATGGCAAATCTTAAGATCTCTTCAAAGGCACATTTAATATTGCCAACTCATAGATGGCTAGACGCAGCTTCGGAAGCATCAAAGGGAAAGCAAAAAATTGGAAGTACCTTGAAAGGAATTGGTCCAACTTACATGGACAAAACCGGGAGGAATGGACTAAGGATTGGAGATATTTCCACCCCTCAATTTAAAGAAAAGTATACTGCTCTTGCTGCTAAGCATAAGCAGTTGTTATCAATTTATCCTGCAGTAGAATTTAATCATGCTGAAGAGGAAGAAAAATGGTTTGAAGCAATTGAGGCCATAAAATGGATTCCTGTAGTTGATAGCATGTATTATGTAAATGATGCTTTGAAAGCTGGTAAGAATATATTGGCAGAAGGAGCACAAGGTTCGATGCTTGATATTGATTTCGGTACCTATCCATATGTTACTTCATCAAATACCGTTAGTTCTGGAGTATGTAATGGATTGGGCGTTGCTCCGCAGCAAATTGGTAAGGTTATCGGAATTACCAAGGCTTATTGCACTAGAGTAGGTTCTGGACCATTTCCAACTGAGCTTAATGGAGAAGTAGGAGAGAAGCTTAGGACTTTAGGAAGTGAGTTTGGTGCAACCACAGGCAGACCAAGGAGATGTGGATGGATTGATATCCCACAATTGAAGTATACCATCATGATAAATGGCGTGACAAGTCTTTGCGTTACAAAGCTTGATATCCTGAATGAATTTGATGAGGTAAGATTGGCCAAAGAGTATACCATAGATGGAGAAAAAACAGACAAGCTTCCATTTGATATGAATAGTTCGAAAATCTATGTTGATTTTGAAACAATGCATGGATGGAAAACAGATCTTGAAGGATTAGAAAATTTTGAAGACCTTCCGAGTGCTGCACAAGAATTTTTGATGGAGCTGGAGCGATTACTAGAAGTACCTATTGATTTTATATCGAAAGGACCTCAGAGAAGAAACTTGATTCTTCGCAATGTAATGGCATAGGTTTTGAAATATTAAATTGTAAAGCCAGGATTTATTTTTTGGTATTTATTTCATGAAAGAGG
>CALHKJ010000124.1 GCA_938033975.1 uncultured Saprospiraceae bacterium
ATATCTGTTCCAGTATAGGTAGATAAGAATGCAGGAATCATTACTTGCGTGCTAGTCTTTCTAAAACCTTCTATATAGGTTCCATCACTATCTTGAACTGGCTGTCCATTGAGTGGTAAAAATTCACCTGTGTTTGGATCAACTACTGCTTCACGATCAAGCCTTTGAGATATAACTGCTCTGTTTCCTAAGAAGTTTTGAAACATACCATCTACATCATCATCAAACAAGGTTCGCAAATTGAGATAACTAACTTCAAAAGATCCAATATCGTTTATTGCAAATTGATTAAACTCAGGAGTATTTGGATCCAGTTTATTCTTAAATTCTCTTGTATTTGTTCGGTTGTACCTCTTTGAAAAGTCAACATCAATTTTGAAATACTTCCAAGGTTCTAACTGCACATTTGCTTCAAAATTTTGTCTTTCATCCTGTGACAATTGTTGGTTAAATTCTCTACTTGGATTCATCCAACCATTATCAGTTGCCTGTCTTAAGAAACTAGTCTGATCATCATAGTTCAAATTTGGCTGGAGTCCAGATGCAAATTGCCAGCCTGGTGCAGTCCATTTATCGGAAAGACCAAAAAATTGTGGCGTTTCCATAAATCCAGGTACAATCGTTCCCAGGCTTTCTTTGTAATTAAACTTCACTGTTCGCAATGAAAGCAATGGTCTAACTAAGAATATTTCTGCACCACTAAGGTTTCTTTCCTTCTTCTCCTTTTTTCCTTTTTCACCTTTAGCCTTAGCGTCAGCATCAGCTTTTGTTGTTACTCCTCTTCTCCTATCAGGAGTAGACGATTTTTGGGAACCATTCTCTATTCTTTTCAGATACTTGCTTTTGCTGTAAAGCTTGTCAAAATTGAAAGTTCCATTGACACTTCTGTCTTGAGCATTCTGAATAATAGCTCCTGGTCCGACATCAAAATTCGGATCTGAATTAATATTAATGAGTGGACCTGCAATCCAACTATAGTCAGCTCTATATGCTGCCTTCACACTTATCCAATTTAGGATTCTTATGTTGTTGGTAGGAAGTGTATAGTTCAATCCTAGCTGATGACTATAATCTGTATTCCGTCCTCCCTCCATAAAATTATCTTGCCAATATGATTTTGTCTGAGAAATAGGCTCACTTAGATCTTGTTCATTTCCTCTTTCATCCAACCATATTTTATTAGGGCCTATTCCTGATTGTCTAAGCTCATCAATAACTGATCTGTTTTCAGCAGTAAAAGTCATCTTAAGGTTTTTCATCAGATCCCACTTCAGATTATATCTTCTACTCCAATCAAAATTTCTATCATCAAACTCAAATGAAGGGATATCTGGCAAACGGAAAATCCTGGTACTGAAATACCTATTTACGGAAGTGTTGAAAGAAAATGAAGAAGGAAGTGGATTGAAGTTTATTTCCTTTACCACTTTCAAATATGGCTTATCAGCAATCTTATTAAATGGTCTAATGCCTTTAAATTTATTGGAATAGACATAAGCTAATTCTGCAGTATGTTCTTCAGAATCATCTACGCTCAAAAATTCATCACTATGATTGATCTCAGTATAGGAATAGCTAGCACTCCAATTTGAGATGTCCCATGGCATTGGTTTTTTCTCTTTCTGTTCTTTCTTAGCTTCCGGCTTTATACTTTTATCACCACCTTTTACAACAGAAGAAAAGTCCGGTTGTCTTGTTTTTCCACCGGAAGATCTTTCCTTTCTAACATTAATAAAGTTCAATGTTTTAATTGTGGTGGCATCCTGTGATCTAGCCAAAACAGTTTCCCTTGGTTCTACACCTAAGTCTACAACTTCATCCACAGTCAAATCCAAAGCATATGGATCATACAAAGGATTTTTTATCGACTTGGCATATTGAGCATAGAAAGGAACACTGACATTCCAATTAGCAGGTAAAAATTTACCCAACTGAAGGTTTGTCGCCACATCATATTCAATAACTTCCTCTAAAGATCTCTCAGCAAGTTTTTGATCCAATGCTCCAAAGCCTACACTACTATAAGATCCACTCACGGTTGTGTTCCCTAAGTCTGCCATCTGTACATCTAGTCTTGCAAGACCAGCTACACCTCCTCTTTCTTTAAATCCTGCTGCTCTCAACTCATTGACCCAAACCTGACCACAGAAATTATTGCTAGCTTCTCTCTTGTTATTTCTTACCCCAATTTGAAAACCCTTTACAAAACCCAAAGTAGGGTTCCCTATGATGGACATCTTTTGTCCAGCTGGAAGTTCAATATTTTGAGATTCATACAAAGACCCAAAGTCAGCACTCGCGCTATTTCTTTCTTTTTTGAGTTCTGTAAATTTTTTCAGATCAACATCCAACATGTTTTCAATTCTCCAAAGTCTATCTTGTGGCATGTCTCCTCCTTGTCCTTCTCTTGAAAGTACAAGCGGGATTTCATATTCATAAAAGTTGTTTTCAAAATCCTTTCCGATCCGAATAAAAACAGACAAATCTTCATCCGCTATATCATCACCCTTATTCAAATCTTGCTCTGCATGTACAAACAATTGTAAATTATCAAAGAACCTTAAATCAAGTTCTGTCAATTTAAACATCTTCACTTCACATCCTCCTTCCATATTACAGAAGTTCATACTCAATGATCTTTCATCTTGTAATTGCTGTGCAAAGGTTGTAAATAATTGTTCTTGTTGAATACCTCTTGGAGGTACATAACCAAATGGCTGTCTTTGAGAGTTTTCTTCAACCCCAACTACGTCAATTGAAAAGTCAACATCATCATTCGGAAATACTCCTCCATCTGCTGGATCACCACATACAGGTGTTTGTCTTCTCCATTGGTTTCTTACCAATTCGAAATCAGCCATTCTCATGGTCTTCGAAGTTTCAAATCCAGTCGTAATCATTCTCATAAACTGTATAGATCTGAATCCTTCTATTCCTCCAATTGCTTTTCTGTCTGTATCTTTTAGTGGTATTCTAAATCGATACCATTTTTCTTGAACGTTATTGGATGTGTTGGTAATGATTTTAGTTTCTGTGATATACTTTGTAGCAAGTGTATCTATCTCTCCAACGATTCCACCTCCAACTGATGCCTGAGTAAAATTGGTTTGATCTGGTACGATGTCTACAACATACTCAAAGTATCTTTCCTTTTCATCCAAGGTTTGATTGTTGTTCAAATCTTCAGATTCTGGAATCGGATTTCCTCTTACATTGTTGTTTCCAGGTCTTGGAGAGTTTCCTTGAGGAGAGTTGAATCGTCTATATCTAACCTGAAGGTTTTCATCCTCTAAACTTGCATCACCATAATAAAGGAAATTATCATTTGAAGGATCATCTATTCCTTGCACTCCAAGTTCATTTATCCAATCGCTAAACTTATTTGTTTCAGATGCATCATCAAGACCATCGTAACCTAAATCTTGCTGTTCAATTGCTATTTGTTCAAATCCATTATTTACTGGAATATCTATTGAAACAACTCCTAGGTTGGTTTCTTCAATTGGAATTGTTTGATTATCGGTTGGTAATCCGTTTTCATAAAACTGCTTACCATCTTTCATTACATCTTCAGATACATTTCCTAGGTGGAAAACCAATTTACCTTCTTCGGTCAAATTGTGTCCTGTCATATCAGCTTTTTCCATATATGGATTCATCATCCAAAAATCGATAAACTCATAGTTCTGACTTTGGAAATCACTGTTCTGCATGTAACGAGTAATTCCCCCCCATCTAGATGCTGGATTGTTTAAGGTAATTTCTCGTCCATTAACTTCTACACCACTTGAAATCTGTGTAACACCTGCTGAATCCATTCTTCCTTCAGGACTATCAAAATTGTATGGACCTCTTTCGTTAGGGTAGTAACTTAAATCAAACGTGTAAATATCTGGAAGTTGTCCAGCTGCTAAAGTTCTATTAAACAATTCACTTTGTACAACGGCTCTAGCGTATGAGTGACTATCATTACTTCCTCTTTCCCCTCTGTCAATCACATACCAGTTCAATAGAGCTCTGTTGGCATTTACCGTAAGGTTATCATTCTCTTTAGATTCTGGAAGAATGAATGGTTCTCCAAAATTATCTTCTTTACCGATAGTAGTAGGAACACTCGAAAGATTCCATCTATTGGTTTGAGTACCTAATGGAATACTTGTAATCGCTCCTTCAAAGTCATCTATGTTTACAACAGGCTCATCATCTTCTGCCAATTCGATAACCTTTCTGTGGCCTGGTTTTAAAGCGGCAACTTCGGCTGTGAATAAAACATTTGAGGGAGCATTTGTACTATAGACCGGAAGCTTGTCAACCAGCTTTGTGATCCATGGTGCCTCACGACTATAATCAAAATCTAATCCGAATATTCTATTATTAATTGGATCATCTCCAATATTCACTTTTTGAGTGTATGGCCGCTCGGATAACCTTAGATAGGTAGCCCCAATATTGGCATAATCTCCAAGTGAGTAATCAGCCCTCAGACCCATCATCACTTTTTGTTGAATAGAGAACAAGGATGAATCTTCATAAGATATATCCAAAGGAACACCCTGCTGAAGATATGCTTCATTTAAAATTCTCAATCTACCAACTCCATAATCAACCTCGTAATCAACTCCTTCTACTAGGAGTTGGGATCCTGCTCGCACACGCAATGATCCAGGTGGAAGATTCCATGCCCCTAATGAGATTTCAGATGAAACATCTGATTTATATTCTCCCATCATGACAAACTTATTAAACTCCAAGTTTTCTTGGGCTTGGAATAAGGTACTGTCATAAAGTTGTTGATACACAAACTTGTCTCTTATTTCTTCATCATCAACTCCCAATTCCACAAGCGATTCATTCAAAGCATTTCCAAATGGTTCTAGCTTAGGAAAAATGATACTTCCATTTCTTGGAATTACAGTTACTCCCGGCACAAAATCAAAAACACCATCTGGCTGTCTGTCATTTCTCGAGTTTAATCTATCAAGATCAAACATGTTTAACAAAGGAAGACTTTCTGTTTGTGGAAGTGGTATAAATTTCTTCAATGATCCATCCGTGAAATCATCTTCATAAAAAATGTCAAATGAAAAATCACGTTGATTTAAAGAATTTGTTCTTAGAGCATAAACGTTTTTCATCATCAAATCCCAAGTTGGGTGACTTGGTACCTGCTCTGTATTCTTTAATAATTTTACATAGATAACAGACTCTGATTCAATTTCTCCTTCCTCATTGACATTTGAAACGGTACTCTCTTCAGACAATTCTCCAACAGAGTAAAGCGTGTCACAATTGTAAGTGTAGTAGTAGTCATAAGCAACACCTAAAACTTGGTTAGGCTTAAGTCGAATATTAAGTGAGATAAAACCTAATTCCGGATTGAAACTATATTCACTTGAATTTAGAAGTCTACCTCTGAATCTTTCAAAATCTTCTGTTTCTTCTAGTCCATATTTGAGCTCCAACATTCTTTTGTTATTGTCGTTCAATCTGGTCTCGTCATCAAGAATCAAATCTCCTGCATTTGCTTCTCCGTCTGCTCCAAAGTAAAGTGAGTTGGATCTATTGTCTGGTAGTCTTTGTCCGTTGACATCTGTCAGCAATGGCGGATATGGAAATATCTCCTCTACGTTTGAATTACTTTGATTGTTGTCAGTAAAACGATTGGGATCACCTTCTCCCAAATCTGTTATGGCTGTAATTCTTGTACTGTTAGCTTGAAATTCTGGCCTGTCATTTGAGATCCAAACCTGGATTCTATTAATTCTAAAAGCAGTATTTAAGTAGGGTAGATTTTCTAAAGTTTCTTCGTAGTTATCTCTGTGGTAGTGAGAGATAAAAAAGTGTCTATTTTCATCGTACTCATCTGGTCTAATTTGAAACTCCTGAACCTGTGCTCCATTTTGAATTTGAAGACTTTCAGATGACGACTTTTGTTCAGCCGCTAATGCTGTAAGTCTTAGGTGTCCAAACTGCACTTCCGTTTTCAAACCAAACAATTGTTGTGCGCCTTGGATTAAATTACTTCTCAAAGGCATACTTACATTTCCTGCTTCAATTTTCTTGATGATGTCATCCTCATTGAATTCTTCAGAATCGTAAGCTAATTTTATTTTTTGATCGAAGTCAAATGTTGATTGTGTATTGAAGTTGAAGTTCAAGTCCATTTTGTCTCCAATTCCTCCATCTACATTCATCTGGATTACCGGATCAAAGTCCAACCAAATGTATTGGTGCTGTTGATCTGCAAAAATGTTTGGGTTACCGTTGAAGTTGTAAGTAAGTGGAAGGATGGTAAGGTCAATATTTCCCTGTGGCTTAATTGTTACTCCTTGTCCTCCAAATAACCTATCGACAATATCATCTTTGATATCAACTCTCGATATTGGATCAATAATTCCACTCTTGCTTTTGTACTCGTTACCTACACCAGCAAGTTTGTTGAAATATCTCTTTTCCTCATAGTTCGACCTCCACTCAAGATATTCATTGAATGTCATGGTCACTGGAGTCTTGTAGTATTCTTCTCCAATTTTCTCAAAAATCACATAAGAATTGGATTCGGGGTCGTATTCAACCTTCTGCTCAAGATTGGAGGGTTTTATATCAAAAGGGTTGTTATTGGGATCTGTTAAAAAATCACCAAACTGGTTCTCAATCGGGATAGTATCTGTAGCTATCTGGATTATCTCAAAATTGAGAGTTTCTTGAGGCCCTTTTGTAAACGCAAACAAGTTGCTCGTCCCTACAATCACCATTGTGATTATTAGTAGTTTCTTAGTTAAATTCATTGCTGTTATCTGAATCGTGTTTTGTCTATTTTGTGATATGCACAAAGCATAAGTGTTTATAACGGTCTGAGGGATAAAAAAGGTATGTATTATGACAATTGTTTTAGTACTTCTTTGATTAATATTTCAACCTTAGAATCGCTAGGCATATTGCCCATTACTATATCGATTTTTTTAACAATTTGCGGCTTATTGAAGCCCAGCGACATAAGGGCAGAAATAGCCTCCTCTCTAACACTGTTTTGGGGCACCAAATCAGGCATTTTTTCGTTCCCGAGCTTACTTACTTTATCCTGAAGGTCCAGAATGACCCTTTTTGCCGTTTTTGGCCCTATTCCCTTCACTTTTTTGAAGGCGGCCACATTATCATGGAGAATCGCACTTGAAACTTCTGCCGGAGTCATAGATGAAAGTACCACCCTTGCTGTGTTTGGGCCAATTCCAGAGACTGAAAGTAGCAAATTGAACATGTGTTTTTCTTCTTCGCTAAAAAAGCCATAGAGGCTCAAAACATCCTCTTTTACATACAAATGCGTGTATAATTTGACCTTTTCCAAGGCTTCAATATTTGCATAGGTATTTAGCGTGATGTGCAGGAGGTATCCGACGCCACTTACATCCAAATAGACATGAGTGGGACTCTTGTGGCTTAACTTTCCTTCGATATAGGCGTACATAGTTGAATTTGTCTTGCAAAGTTAAGATTTATAAGGACATATTATTGAAATTTGTAATATGTCTATCCAATAGTATCCGTATTTTGCGCAAAAATTGTTAAAATTTATATGCATAACATTTTAATACTCGGTTCTGGTGGTAGAGAACACACCTTAGCATGGAAGATTTGTCAGTCTGATCTATGCAATAATCTATATGTTGGTCCCGGTAATGGAGGGACTTCATCTGTAGCGGACAATGTAGATTTAGATTTATCTGACTTTCGTCAAATAGCAGAATTTTGCCAAGAAAAGTCAATCAGTTACATCATCGTAGGTCCCGAGCAACCTCTAGTTGATGGTATAGTAGACTATTTTCAAAAACACCATCCTTCTATCAAGGTATTTGGTCCAGACAAACAATCTGCACAACTTGAAGGCTCCAAAGATTTTGCCAACCAGTTTATGGCCAAATACAATATTCCAACCGCAGGGTCCAAGACCTTTGATGGTACTACACTTGAAGAAGGCTTGGAGTATATCAAAAATTCAAAGGCTCCTTACGTTTTAAAAGCTGATGGGCTTGCTGCAGGAAAAGGAGTATTAATCATTGAAGATCAAGAGGAAGCTTTACAAGCTTTGAAAGAAATGCTTGGTGGAAAATTTGGCGAGGCATCTTCTAAAGTTGTGATCGAAGAGTTTCTTGATGGCATTGAGTTTTCAATGTTTGTTTTGACCAACGGCAAGGAGTATGTTATTCTTCCGGAAGCTAAAGACTACAAGCGTATTGGCGAAGGAGATAAAGGCTTAAATACTGGAGGAATGGGAGCAGTTTCACCTGTACCGTTCTTGGATAAAGTTCTTCTAGAAAAAGTAAAGAAACAAGTAATTGAGCCAACCATAGCTGGGTTTGCGGAAGAAAAAATGAACTACACCGGATTTGTATTTATTGGTTTAATAAAAGTTGAAGATGAGCCTTTTGTTATCGAATACAATTGTAGAATGGGCGATCCTGAAACGGAAGTAGTTATCCCAAGACTTGAAACAGATTTGATGAAATTAATAGTGGCGGCATTTGATCAAAATCTATCTACAAAACAAGTCAAATTTACTGATCAATCTGCATGTACTGTAATGATGGTTTCAGGAGGTTATCCTGAAAAATATGAAAAGGGAAAAACCATCAGCTTACCGGAAGAATTAGACGGAAGCATCATCTTTCAAGCGGGCACAAAAATGAAAGATGATAAGCTAGTCACCAATGGAGGTAGAGTAGCGGCAATCACTTCATTTCATCAAGACTTTAAACAAGCAGTATCCAAATCTTTGCGTTTAGCAGAGAAGGTACAATTTGACAAAAAATACTATCGAACAGATATTGGATTTGATCTTTAGATGGATTATTCGAGTCAAGAAATATTAGATATTATTAAGGCTAGATTGCTTAATAACTCATTGGTAATCAATGATATAAAGTTTGTTGAGTACGATACGAGGAAAATTTTTAATGGAAGCGATTCTTTGTTTATAGCCTTTGATGGAAATACGACCAATGGACATAAGTATATTGAAAAAGCTTACAAAAAAGGAGTCAAAAACTTTATCATCACTCAAGCAGATTTTGCTTTTTCAAAATTTGATAATGCAAACTTTTTTCTTGTTGAAAACCCATACCATGCAATTCAAAAAATTGCATCTCACCATAGAAATAAATTTGATCTTCAAGTAATTTCTATCACTGGAAGTAACGGGAAAACAATTGTGAAAGAGTGGTTGTCCCAATGTCTTTCTCGTTCTAAAAGAGTAGTCAAAAGTCCCGTTAGTTTCAACTCACAATTGGGTGTTGCTTTGAGCCTTTTGTTAATAAATGAAGAACATGAATTTGCTATCATAGAAGCAGGAATTTCATCGCCCAATGAAATGCAAAACCTGGCTAATATTATTCGTCCCGATATAGGTGTCTTTACAAATTTGGGAGATGCGCATAGTGCTGGATTTGAAAATAGAAAGCAAAAGCTAAATGAAAAATTAAAATTATTTGCGCAAAGCAAAAAAATCATAGCTTGCTATAATCATGAAGAACTAAGATCGGCATTTGTTGAAAATTTTCCAGAAGACAAACTTAACTCCTGGTCTTCAGAAAATAATTTCGGTCGCTTGAATGTTGTTTTTGAGAAAGAAACTGATCATACAATAGTTCATGTTTCAGATTCGCATAATCAACATAAATTTAAAGTGCCATTTACAGATGATGCATCTCTAGAAAACATCATGCACGTCATTTCTGTCTTGCTTGAGTTAAAGCTAGAAACTACAGAAATTCAATCTGCCTTATTGAGTCTTGACAATCTACCTATGAGACTCGAATTGAAAGAAGGTATCAATAATTGTTTGGTGTTGGATGATAGTTATTCATTTGATCTTGAGTCCTTGAAAATTGGATTAAGAGAATTAAATAATAACGCCAATAACAAAAGCAAATCACTGATTATCAGTGATTTAGACCTACAAAATTCTTCCTTGAAAGCTTATGAGGAAATTATAAAAATATTGGAAGAACTTGAGCTCAAACGATTGATTGTTATTGGAACTGAATTACCGAAACTGATTAAGGATCAAAAATTGAAATATGATTTTGTATCCTATCCAAATGTAGATTTGTTGATTGAAGAATTGCCCAAATTGGATTTTGAAAATGAAATAATACTGATTAAAGGAGCAAGGCATTTTCAACTTGATAAAGTTTCAAAAAGAATCAACGCAAGGCAAAATAAAACAGTCTTAGAGATTGATCTTTTTGCGCTTTCAGAAAATATTGATTTTTATAGAAATTCTATTCCAAAAGAATCTGGCATAATGGCTGTGCTGAAAGCCTCTGCATATGGAAGTGGGTCGCAACAACTTACTAGTGTTATAAATAATAAGAATATAGACATCTTGGCAGTGGCGATTATTGAAGAGGCTATAGAAATGCGTACTAGTGGAATAGAAAAGCCAATCTTAATTTTCAATCCTCATGCAGACAGTCTTAACTTGATCACTGAGTATGATTTTGAAATTGAATTATCAAACAAGACCATGGCAGAAGCTCTGTACAGTTTTGTGAATAATAATCAAATAAAAGTGAAGCTTCACCTGAAGCTGGATACAGGAATGAATCGTCTGGGATTTAAAGAGCAAGATTTTCCTTACTTGGAAAAAATCTTAAACCATCAAAACATAATTGTCAAAGCTATATTTTCTCATTTGGCAGCAAGTGATGATCCAACTGAAGATGCGTTTACCAAGCATCAGCTTGATTTATTTGATACATGGTATGAAGCGCTTGCTTCTAAATTAAAAATTAGGCCACTTAGACATATTCTTAATTCGAGTGGAGCTTTACGATTCCCTAGATCTCAATATGATTTTGTTAGGATTGGTTTAGGTTTATATGGACTAGATTTGGCAAACTCCACGGCCAATCGATTGACGAAAGTTCATAGTCTCAAATCATATATAGTCCAAATCAAAGATGTTAAAGCAAATGAGACAGTAGGCTATGGCAATAAATTACGGCTAAAAAAGGATGCTCGAATCGCTATAATTGGAGTGGGTTATGCCGACGGATTGATGAGAAAGGCTGGAGCAAAAGCCTATCCAATTGTCGTAAAAGGTCAAAAGACACCTTTAATTGGAAATGTATGTATGGATCTATGTATGGCTGATATATCAGAGCTGGAAGGTGTCCAAGAAGGGGATGAGGTGCTTATCTTCGGTAAAAATCACCCAATCGAGAGGCTTTCGGAGCTTTGTGAGACCATTCCTTATGAAATTTTAACTAGAGTCGCCCCAAGAGTTAAACGTATATACATTCAATAAATTAAGGCCTATTTTCGTTTGATTTTTTTAAATTTGTGCTCCCTTAGCGAGGGCATTTTATAGTTTAATTAAATCTCAAATGGTAAGAAATACAGTACTTTTCGTTACAGCCTTTCTTTTGCTTGTTTCATCTGCAGTCGCACAAAATGACCAAGTATTATTCTCAGTGAATGGCAATGATGTCATGGTTTCTGAATTTGATTATATCTACAATAAAAATAACGGAGAAGAAGCAGATTATTCAAAGCAAAGCTTAGAAGAATATTTAGACCTGTA
>CALHKJ010000125.1 GCA_938033975.1 uncultured Saprospiraceae bacterium
TAGACCCGAAGTACATATCATACAGTCCCAATTAATCAAAAAACAAGATCAACACTTTGTAGTAGGTTCAATACAAAACATTGACAATGTTCCAACATTTATTTCTCTTGAAGCAGTTTTATATGATGACAAAGGAAATGAAATTGATAAAGGCAAAGCTGGTCACTTAGTGGTTCATGACTTAATGCCAAAAGAAACGAGTCCTTTTAGAATTGACTTTAATAATGGTCCCTATTATCATCAACCATCCGAAGTTGTAATATTTGCAAAGTCACTCACTACTGATAAAGAGTTTTATAAATTTCATGGAGTTAAATCACTTGATCAAAAGAATGATTTCAAACTAAATGGTCAAATTATAAACTATGGCACCAATGAGATGAACATACCTCAAATTATTCACGCTCATTATGATCAAAGAAAAACTCTGTTTTGGGTTTCTCATGAATTTTTGGAAAAAGGAATTCGCCCTCAAAGGAAAAAGCCATTTTCCTTTGATCTTGAAAAAAGAAGCAACATAAAGTTAGTAGAAACAACACCAAAGATATTTATCAATGGAGTACCTAACAATGAAATGAGTCTAGAAGGTATGGCACAAAAGCAAAGTGAATTTTTACACTGGAAAAAAACAACAGAAGGCTATATTGAATTAAAGGTCAATGGTTTCGTCTATGAATTAAATAAGTAATGAGATATTGTTATTACATATTATTGATTGTCTGCTTATGCTCTTGCCAAGAAGCAAGTGAGCAAATTATTGCTAAGTTGGAATCAAACACCATAGGCAACTATGAATTTATTCCTTCAAAGATTAATGCAGGTGAAGCAATTTCAATAAAGGGAAATATTGAAAACATCAATAGTTCAACTGATGAAATAACTTTACACGTAAAGCATGCTTTGTATACTAAAAGCTATTCCACAAAAATCACAAATGGCTCATTTGAAATAGAGATACCATCAGTTGATAATCAAACTGCAGGAATTGTGAACACAAGCCTTGTGTATCAAGAAGAAATCATAGGAGAAGAGAAATACTTCATCAAACCTTTAGATGCCATTAATAAAATGCAAAGCTTTAATGGACCAAAGGATTTATTTGCCGGAGATGATGATGCATCCATGAATGTTTCTATTCCTCATGATGAATATGACAACCCTCTACTTCCCCCAGCCAATGTAAATTTTAGCAAAAGTTTTGAAGGGCAAATCCAGAGCGAAGAACAAAAGACAATAGAACATTTGGTCGCTTATCAAATTACAAATTCAAAACAAACCAAAGGGAAATATCTAATTGGTTCCAAATCAAGTGATGGTTTTTCACAGGAACAAGAACTAATTATCGGAGCTGCCATGCCGCAGCAATTCAATATAGAACTCATAAGCTTTCATCCTTTTGCAGATGCTAGGCAGTTTATTGCATTTAAAACAACGATACTTAAAGATCAGTACGATAATATCATTGCCGATGGTACACTTATCAATTTTGTTATCGAAGAAGATGGCTTTATAGTAGGAGTATATCAAGCTTTTACAATTGGTGGAGTTGCCGTTGTCTACATAGAAAATCCATCGAAGGAGCTTAGTTGGACTGTTTATGCAAGTCTTCATGACCAAATTAGAAGCAATAAAGTTCTCTTGAGTTTCTCAAAAAATGTCAATGATTTTGATTTGTCTTGGGATGCTGAAAAACAAACACTTTCTATTGGACCAGTAATAGGTATACTCGGTCAATTGGTTCCTGATGGTACAGAGGTATATATTAGCAACACGGAAAAGGGACTCAAAGACTATGTATATTTAGAGGAAGGTAAATACAATTACCAATTAAGCTTTGATTGGAAACAAATTAAACCTGACCAGCTAACTGTTTTGATTGGTGGACATGAAAAAATCATTCAGCTTGACTAAGTCATCTTCCAACATATCAAGCTTAATACTAAAATTATTATTCTTAGTAATAATGGCCTTTACTGTAGCAGGTCTTGCAAAGTTGTACAGCTACTTTAAAGTAGGTGCAGAAAAAACAGATTTAATCAGCACAGTACAACAAGATAAAGGAATTCATGACCCTACTTACAACTGGGATATTTCAAATATCAAGGAAGGAGTAATCTTAGATGAATATACTAGACAAGAAGTCCAAGATGCCTACACTTACGCTTGGTATATTTTAAATACAAGTATTGGAAGTCAAAAGAATTTGGGGCTGGAAGATCGTTTTTCAAAAAAGATGATTGACAAGATTGAAAAAGCCTTTAAAACAAGCAATGATTACAACATCGAACGAGTTGAATTGAATCACACCATCAATGTTCACTTGTTTAGTTATGACAGACAAATTATTTCTTTTTCTGATAATCAGGTTAAACTATATACAAGTAATACTCAGGCAGAATCGGGACACACCAATTTAACAAAAAATATTGCCAACTATGATGTAGTAATGGGTTTGGAGGATGGCTATTGGAAAATCTTTGACTTAATACAACTTGAGTCTCCAAGCATAGAAAGCAAAACTGAAAATCTAAGCTTAGAGAAAGTAGAATTGGCAGATAAGATCAGAGGAATAAACTATTACCCATCTGATAACCCATGGTTTGATTTTTGGAAAAATTACAACACCAAGACCGTAGCTAAGGATATAGAATTATTAAAAAATCTAAACTTTAATCATACAAGAATTTTTATCCCGTATGAATTATTTGGAAAGGGAAGTTTGGATAAAAAAATGCTTACACACCTCGACGATTATTTACAGCAATGCAAGGAGCAAAATATTTCTGTCACCTTAAGTTTGTTTGATTTTCCTGAATCATATAAAATTCCTTTCTACTCTGCAACTCACAAACACCTTCTTCAACTACTAGATCGATATCAGGATCATCCTGCCGTAAGCATTTGGGATATAAAAAATGAGCCCGATTTAGACTTTGCAAGCTATGGTCAGGAAGTAGTCGTTAATTGGTTGGAGTTTATAATTGATGAAGCAAAAGAAAAGGCTCCAAATATTAATCTCACAATTGGTTGGTCAAAAGTTGACTACATAGAAATTCTTGCAGACAAACTAGATCTTCAATCATTTCATTTATATGGTGACATTGATTTGCATCAAACACATTTACAGAAGTTAAAAAAAGAAGAAAAAATTATAAGGCCTCTATATCTAAGTGAATTTGGTCAAACAACATTCCGATCAAAATTTTTACCTTTTGGTTCTACAGAAAAACAACAAGCAATATTTACACGAAATGTCCTAAATTTTATGGCACAAGAAAACATTGATCATTATGCCTACTGGACCTTGCATGATTTTAAAAAAGCTCCTAAAGAGATTATCGGTTGGAAGCCTTGGATCAGATCCGCTCAGGAAAACATGGGATTAATTACAAGGGCCGGCACAAAAAAAATTACTTCTAAGAACTTTACTGAAGGTGAATATAAATTTGAAGAACTTACATTTTTAGATAAGCTGAAGCCTTCTTATTTTATCCTTGCTTTTTTACTTGCCATGTTCTTTCTTGTTTTCTACAAATCAAAGTAGGAAACATTATAATTCCTTAAATTACTACCGAAACCATTTTATTTTGCTTTCTTTCCTTTGAAGATTGAGTGCTTTTTGATAGTTCAATAGTTATTGGACCTAGCAATCTGTAAAAATGTAGTTTATACCACTCTACAATATCTTCCATTGGTAATCCTACTGCAGCCGCATAGTTTTTTCTACCCATACGTTCTCTTTCCGTAGGATCTACGATTAATCCTTCAATCGCATCAGCCATTTCATTTACATCATTTGGTGTGAAAAAAGCACCTTCAAATCCCTCTTCTTCTATCAGCTCCTTAAGATCTCCAATGTTTGGCATCACAACCGATTTTCCATACGTTCCCGCTTGGTGTAATACTCCAGAACTTCCTGTTGTACTTGTATACGGAAATACAGTAACAGTACTTTCATTGAATATTACCGGCACATCTTCTTCTTCAACATATCCTGTAAATCTTATATCATTGAGGTGCTTATACTTATCCTTCACTCCTTCCAAATAACCTTTTACATTTGGATTATCGGTACCCGCGATTACAATTTCAATTTCCTCTCCTGTTCTCTCCCTGACGATTTCTACAGCCTCAATCATCTCTTCTACTTTCTTGTATGTACCAAACTTTCCAAAAGTCATTACTTGCTTCTTTTCCCCTTGCTCAGATTTGATCTTAGGCAACTCAGGTATTTCAAAACTTCCATGGGGAACCAAGGCCACATTGGTCGCCCCATATTTTTCTTCCAATATCTCAACGTATTTTGCCATAGTAACCGTAACCATATCTGCAGACAAAATCAATTTGGTCAAAATAGTACCTACTGTATTGTAGACCCATTTCATGATTGGGTTATTGGTGATACCTGCAGAACTATAGTCTACCGTTTCGATGATGTTATGCAACAAAACTATAGAAGGAAATCCTGACAGCTTTGTCAACAATGGAGTTAGCAGACCTAAAGTTGCAGGGATTTTTTTGTCTCCAAAAGAAAGAAATTGAAGATTGTAAAGTACTACATCTGGATTGATTTTTTTGATCGCTCTTCTTATAGAAAACATGTTACCCAACTTATTAAATTTCCATACTTGCCTGAAGTTAATTTTTACTGACCCTACTTCTGGAATAAAACTTTCTCCTTCAGGAAGCTCATCACAAATTATTGTGATCTCTTTTATTCCTTCGTTGTCTTTCATGTTTTTTACCAAATGATAAGCATACTCATTTAAGGTGTTCTTGCTTGGTGGGTAAGGGGATACAATTGCTATGTGTAACTTTTTCATCGTTTTAGTTTTTTTTGTTTGTAAATTATTTTTGTTGTGCTATTAAAGTTTTTCGTGAAAATTTATTATCCAATACTTGCTTGGCGATTTTTTGATAGAAGATCATGATTAATAGAAGCGAAGACATTAATATCAACTGAATCTGAATAATCTGATATAGAGAATCATGAAACTGATTTATTAAAATCAATTGCAAAAATCCCATGAATAAAGTAATGCCTACTGGCAAATAGTTACTCAATGACATATGGTAATAGGCAAAGACATTTGCACAAGCGAATAAGGTCGTACTGACAGCGTAAATCCATAGTAGATCTGCAGCTTGCAAATATTCCGCACCAAATAAAATTGTTATGATAAATTCTGGAATGAAAAAGCAAACAGCTACAATCAATATTCCAATCAATCCAACCATCAATAGTGCAGTCCAAAATAATTTTTCATGTGGCAAACCATCTCTTTCTCTTTGAATTACTTTTGGGAATAGTAAAGTAACAATGGTCCATGTTCCAAAATAAACTACTCTTCCAATCAATGCGATAGCTGCATATAACCCAGCTTCCTTAGCATCAAAAAAGTGTTTAGCCATGATAACATCACTATTATTAATTACGATTTGACTTAATTCATAAAGACCAATTACAAGAATAAATTTTGATATGGAAGCCTTTTTTTCTGGACTGATAATCGCTTCAGCTTTTTCGAGCTTGAAAAAACTTGCCGTTAAAAACGAAACCAAAAACCCAAGAGCAACCGCCTCCGTGGAATACAGACCAAAGCTTTTCATCAAAAGAAGCAATGCAATAAGAGTGACAACAAGTCTTAGACTCATTTCTATAAGATAACTTCCTGCCAATTTGTTGAATTGATCTGTTCCCTGTAGCGATCCCCTCTTAATTGATAAATTAAAGAAAAATGGAAGCCCTACCGCAATGATCAACAAAGAAGTAGAAGATTCAAAATGCAAGTAGCTTTTCAAAAATGGAGAAGCCATTACCATTATCAGACTAACTGCGATACTTATGTGTGTAACTTTTTGGTTAAACCAACTAACCACTTTGTTTCTTTTTGCATCATCTTTTTCTTCTGCTGAAAATTTTGCTGTGCTAAGCTGGATACCTACTGCAATAAATGAAAGCATCAATACCATAGTTGCAATCACAGAAGCTTCAGAAAATGCTGCCGGACTTAAAAATCTACCAAGCCCTAAATTGATTGCATAGTTTCCTGCGTTAACCAAAATCATGGCAATAAAAAGAAAGCTTGTGCTACTGATATTTTTGATAAGTTTTTTCATCCTTAGGCAACATTGCTGTTTACTGCTCCATATTCAATGATGAACTCATCAGTCATTTTCGTCATCTCTAAGTATCTAAGAACCTTAGATGTTTTTGGCAAGATCAATCTTACTTGTTTGTCTTGACCTTTGGTCCAAGCTTTTGCTATTAGGATGCTATTCAAGCCTGTAAGGCTAATGTCACTTACATCTATCAAATCAATAGATAGGTTCATGTCTTGTGAAGCGCATCGCTTTAAGACTGATTTGAAATCTAAAGCTTCAGCTCCCACCAAATCACCTTTACAGGTAATAAAGTTTGTTGATTTAGAATTTTGAATGTTTACTTGTAGTGTGCTCATTTTGTTTTTATTTATAATACAAGTTTATGCCTGAATCTCTGGAGCTTGAGAGAGTTTTCGTGTTTCAGTATGGATTCCTCGATTTTTGGTAGACAAAGAAGGCTAACTAGAATGCCATATTTATCTTACAAGCAACGCGATCAAAAGAGTAACCTTTGTTTGTTGAGGTAGCAGCTGTGTTTGTATAATAGCTGACAATTAATTGAAGCTTAGATGTTAGACGGTAACCAAGTTGAAGATCAAGCCTTGTTGTATTCTCCATTGCTTTATCATTTATTTTTTGCAGCCCATAGGCAAACATGGCAGCGTAGAACAGTTTCTTTTTCTGATCGTAGTTATTTCCTACATGAACAAATACTTCTCCCATGCTGTAAGCCTCTGGGGAAAAATATAAACTCGAACGATCTTCTTTAAATGACAAGTAGCTTGCATTTATTCCTAGCTTAATCAATGGAAATGCCTTAATCTCATAATACAAGGAAGAAAAGAGATTGATATTTTCATTGCCATCACTAAAAAATGATTTTGAAGAAGCTGCATAAAATCCAGGCAACTTTGCTTTGGTAAATTGGTATTCCATCGATACCTTATTATCGACGACACCCGACTTAATTAGATCAGAGGAATAAGTAAGCGATCTTCTATTGTAAGATAATGTTGTAAAGTGATTCTTGGCTATTCGATACCTAAGATCTAATCGACCAATATAGCTCACTGTACTAATAGCCTCACTGTTTTCGTAAAGAATGGTACCCATATTAAGCCCAAAGTTCAACCGAGGACCAAGATTTATTTTATCTCCAACAAAAATTGATATTTGATCTGCTTCATTTTCTAACAATTGATTCTTGGTAGACCTTAATCCGGTGCGTAGATGAAAATTGTGCTTATCTCCAACTGGTACATTTAATTGTACTCCTATTTCATTGGCTTCATTTGATCCTTTATCCATGGATTGATTACCATCGATTACCAGACTCGGCTTTCTACTCTGAATAACTTGATTTTTTAATTTCCTCGCATCAAGACTTTCGGGTCTTAATAGAAGAGCAGAATCAATCATCTCAATGGCTGAGCTGTATTTATACATAGCAATATAGGCTTCAGCACGGCCCATATACAATTCATATCCTGCTTCAGGAATTGCTTCATACATGGCCAAACCATCCGCTGCATTATGGTCCCAGACTTTTAATCTGGCAGCAGCCAAATTCAAACTAAGCTCCTCACCAAATTCAAGCTTCAATACCTCTAAGTTTTTAGACGCTTGTTTAAAACTTTTAGCTGCGCCTAAAGCATTTATTTTTTGTATTGCTGCCCTCAAATAGCTTGATTTATTTTCCTTAGATACCAATGAAAGAGCTGAATCAGCATAATCAATAGCTGCCTTATCCTTATGCATCAACATGGATAAATGTGACATAATGATATTTGCCTCAAAAGATTCTTGATGGTTTTCTATACATTGCTTCAAAGCGTTCTGGGCCTTTTTATAACTTTCGACTTGAATCAATAAAATACCCTTGTTGATCAAAGCTTGCTCATCGTTTGGGTATTCAATCAAAAGATTATCTAAATAGCTAATAGCGGAATAAAACTGCTGTTCTTTTCCTAAGTTATCAGCCAACGCCAATAAAATATACTTTTTTGAGGCCCTTCCAGATTCACTCGTTGAGTCGATCAATAATGCTTTATTGACATAAACCAATGCCTCCTTATAGTTCCCAATTTTAAAATGAGAGTTTGCCATTCCTTGGCATGCTGTAAAATTTTGTGGATCTCTCTCTATCAGTTCAGTATATAAAGACAATGAACTCTGTGGATCCTGATTCCACAAGTAAGCTTCAGCAATATTTAGGCTCAACTCAAAATCTTTGGGAAATAGTTTTTCTGCTGTTTGAAAGATGTCTAAAGCTTTGTTTGGGTCACCAGCAAGTCCTACAGCCCTTCCAAAGCATATGTTGGCCGTCTTATCACTTGGGTTCTCTTCCAATAAATTAGAAAAGAAATGTTCAGCTTTTTTGTATTCACCATTTTCCAACAAGGCAAAGCCAGGACTCATATCTGTTTGTGCATAAACAGCATTGGTAAAGAAAATCAAGATGAATAGATATCTAAGCATAATCTCTTTTGCCCACAAATCTCAAGGGAAAAAGGCTTGAAAGAGACGAGTATTAGATTTTTGGTAGGATTCCTTCGATTTTTGGCAGCGATAGAATGAAGACTAGTTGATATTCATTGGTTTATTAATTGAATTAATTCGCCTGGATTAATCACATCAATTACGGATTTCTTAAATCCTTTTTTATCTCTGGTTACTATATAGTTTAATTTTCCAATTCTTTTCGCGCACTCAATTTGACAAGCATCTTCTAAGTCTATTGTTTCTGATTTTATCGCAAGATTCAATTCCTTCTTAGTTAAATCTTGTATTTCTAGTCTTTTTAAAATTGTTTCAATTGCTCTATTTGCTACTTTTGTTTCAATTTGTTTTTCTAAAAGATAGTACGTTGTTAAAATTGAGATTGAGGATGTATAGAGTTTCCACTTATTTTTTTTGGCTTCTTTAAATATTAAATAAGCGCCATTTGAAAATGGTTTACGATCAGCTAATAAATCAATTATTATATTGGTATCTAGAAAGAGCTTCAACTTAGCCATGTTTTTTAATTCTTAGTTCGCGTGATTCTTTTTTGAGATCAAAATCTTCTGGCAAGCTTATGATACCTCTTATAGAATCGAGTTCAGAATCACCAAGTTCAGGTTCTTGAGAGGTGATCTTTTCTAGATATGATTCAATCAATTGAGAAAGACTTTGATTATTTCCTTTGGCATAGCGTTTTGCCTTTTCTATTACCGACTTCTTTAATGATAATGTTAGCTTGGAGCTCATACGTATGAATTTATACAAATATACGTATAATAAATGTGTACCCAACAATAGCTATTTGGCTAATAATTACCTAGTACAGCTTTGTAACTCTTACGATATCTGGCTTAATTTAGAATATTCAGGCTCTTCATCAAGGTAGGCTTATTGGCCCGACTAATTGGAATCACTTTTTTGGCAATCACAATGTTGCTGTCCTCAATGTCAATGATTTTGTCCAAATTGACAATAAAGGATCTGTGCACCTTCATCAATCTTGGATGATTCAGTTTAGCATTGATCGTTTTTAATGCACCATGAAAAACATGCACTTTGGTATCTGTAATGATCTTGATGTAATCACCAACATTTTCAAAATATAAGATATTGTCGTAAGGTATCCTGATATATTTCCCATCCACCCTAAGATAGATTTCTGATTTTGAGCTGCTCAAAGCAACTGCCTTCAAGTCCTCTTCTATTTTTATCGCTTTCTCTACTGCCCTATCAAATCGTATTGCCTCTATTGGTTTCTTAATAAAGTCTGTTACTTCATATTCGAAAGCTTCATATGCGTAGTCCTTATTAGAGGTTGTGAAGATTACTTGAGGTAACTTCTTTAGATTTTCTAAAAGTTCAAAGCCACTGATTCCTGGCATTTCAATGTCAAGGAACATCAAGTCAACTTCATTACTTTCTAAGTATTGAAGTGCCGCTTCTCCATTTTCAAAGCTATCTATCAAATCAATGTTATTTGATTTTTCACAAAGTCTCAGAATAGACTTATTGGCTAAGATTTCATCTTCAACAACTATTGATCTTAATTTCATTGTAATTCTAGTTTGCTTTGTATATCAGAAAGTTCTACTCGCACAGCTTCCAAAACTCCAGGAATAATTGCATCAATTTCACCAAATAATGATTTTACTTTTTCCTTTTCACCAAGCTTTGCTGCATTTTCCAGTTCTAAGAGTTGATCAGAAATTTCTTTTATCCCGACCATCCCAAAGGTTGGTTTTATTTTATGACTCAACCTCTGCACTTCAGCCATATCTTGCTTTTCTACTCTTTTCTTCAATGCAGATAATTCCACAGGAGTTATTTCTAAAAAGGTTTGAAAAATATCTTTGGCGTAGTCTAAATCATCATCGTATAATAACTTTAATTGCTCTTTGTCCAAACAAAGTGTTTGAGATTCCTTGCCGACTGGCATAGCATCTAATTTTATAAATCTAGATAGAACATCTGCCAATTGTTTTGGGTTGAAAGGCTTAGGTACAAAATCATCCATACCATTTGATATTGCCCCTTGTTTCTTAGTCAGCAAAGTAGATGCCGTAAGTGCAATGATGGGGATATCATGGTTAGGGTTTGACGGCTTTCTTACATTTTTAGTGCATTCATAGCCATCCATGATTGGCATTTGAATATCCATAAGCATTAAACTGTACTTATTTTTCAAACTCAAATCCAAACCAACTTGTCCATTTTCTGCTATCTCATATGGTAATTTCCACTTTTCTAAAAGCTTGGACAGATACTTTTGATTCATTATGTTATCCTCCAGTATCAAGATTGGATTTGTAATATTTTCAAATCCAATCTGATCAGAAAAAACATTTTTTGAGTTTTCTACTAATGCATCAGTTTTTAAGAAATCAAGGATGAAAAAAAACTTTGTCCCTACTTGTTCTTGGCTTTCTACATGTATCTCTCCCCCCATTTTGTCAATCAATTTTTTAGTGATTGCCAAACCTAATCCGGTACCTCCATAGTCAGAATAAATATTTGCAGTTGCCTGCTTAAATTCATCAAAGATTTCAGTCTGTTTGGATTCTGAGATTCCAATTCCCGTATCTTCAATCTCAATTTTAATTTTGTATTGATCTTTTTTCTCGTTTAGAACAATTGCCCTTATTATTATTTTTCCCCTTTCGGTAAATTTCTCAGCATTCCCTACTAAGTTGAGAAAGATTTGGTTGAGAATTAGTTCGTCACTAAGAATAAGATTTTTGATTTTGGGATCCACTTCCGTAAATATTTCTACAGGCTTTGAATCCAACCTTACTTTGAAAGTCTTCTCCACTCCCGCAATTAATTCAGGAAGGTTGACAGGTAAGTTTCTTATTTCAATTTTACCTGCTTCAATTTTTGATAAGTCTAGCAGATCAGAAATAAGTGCTTGAAGAATATTTGCAGAACTAGATAAGATATCCAAATAATCCAATTGATCGTCACTTAGTTCAGAGTCTCTCATTAGATGAGACATACCTATTATTGCGTTTAATGGTGTTCTGATTTCATGACTCATGTTGGCCAAAAAAGTCTTCTGAGCATTTTGAGCTTGCTCTGCAATCAATTTTGCTTTTCGTAATTCTGACGTTCGGTCTTCGACTTGCTTTTCTAGATCTTGATTTAAAGCGAATAATTGAAGCGCTTTGTCTTCAAGTATTTTCTCAGCTTGTTTTCGTGCAGCAATAGCACGTTTCAATTTTTTTTCTAGAGAAGAATTTTCCATCATTCTATTGTTATGACAAATTTTACAACGCTACCATCCTCTTCGATGAATTCTTTTTGAATATCACCAACAGTTTTATAATAAAGCAAGGTTTTGAAAATTAGTCCTTCCGCAAAATCACTCATCTTTCTAGATGATCGATAGATAAGCTCTAAAGTTTTATCATTAATTCTTTTAGAATCAAATGCGGGTAATTGGGCATCGGGATATAATTTTTTGACTTCAACATGAATGTGGTTTTCAATTGACTCCAAAAAATCAAAAGCATTGGTCTGCTGTTCAAAGAAAACAGTGTAGTTCTTTTCAAAGGTATGGAAAAGGTACTTGCCATAGCTGTTCATTAAGGTAGGTATGTCAATTTTTGTACTTTTCGACAGATTGCCTAATAATTGTCTCATCTCGCTAAACTCATAGGTCCCGATTGCTGTGTACACTCCATCAGATTCGAGATCTGATGCTTCAATAATTTCATCTACCATGTCATAGCCAAACTCCTTTTCAACCATTTCTAAAAACTCAGTAAATACAATTCCTTTCATAATCAATGATTTGAAATAAATCTGTCTATGAAAGACAAACTCATGTATGTTTATTAATCTAAATTCAATAAATCAGTAAAAGTGGGGTTGAAAGCAAACTGGTAATAAGGGATGCAATTACGCTAATGCTAGAAAGTTACTACCTTTTTAGTTTTTAAAACAAATTTTGAACCAAGATAAATCAGATAGAGCATCCAATTAAAGCAGCATTGTTGGGCTTAGCGGTCGATTAAGCCCAAAGTAAGACAGATTTATTCCTTTGCTAACTCATCAATTTTGGAATCAATCCTATCAATTAACTTCTGTTTAACCTCTAGTGAAGAGGCTATCTTTTTTTGAATTGTTTCCTTGGTTTCAAGGTCGTCTGCTGCTTTGAGTTCATCGTTTAATTTGGAAAGCTTAGCATCTATTGATTGCAAATACTGTTTTCTAGATTCAATCCCTTCAGCCTCATTTGCCTTATCAAATATCTTATTCTCAGCTTTAGCGGATTTATCTTCTTGTGCTTTATCAACTTGTTTGATAAACTTAGGAATAAATACTGTTTCGTTTACCTGTCGTTGATTAACAAAGCGAGGAGACACTATTTCGATTCCTACTTTATGCAACTCATCAACCACCATCGCATTCAATCTCGATTTTGAACTGATGATTGTTTTGACGTTTTCTAATAAGCCTTGCACCTTATATACAATGGTAAAATCACCAAGAGAAGTAATAAGTACAAATGGATCTTTCAGTCCTGCTTCTGTTGCCGCCTTAATAAGTGCCTTCTCAATTTTATGTCTATCAACATCATATCCCAAAGACACCTCTGAAAAAATAAAGGTCCCCGAAGACCTAGTCACTTTCACTGGATTACTTGCCAAGAAAAGGTTGGGCAAAGTTGTAAGGTCTCTGTTCTCTGTTTGAACTTCTGTATGGAACAATCCCATCTCTGTAACTCTTCCATAAATGTCATTGACCAGTACAAAATCACCAGGCTTGAAATTCTTAACCAACTTAAGCATGATTCCCGCCAATGCATTTCCAATGAAAGTAGCTGAAGAAAGAGCAAGTACAGCAGATATTACAATCCCAATTATATTGGTTACCTCCTTTTTAATTTCAGGAGACATTGGGACAGCTAGTATGACAGAAATGATTCCTGTCAACACAATTAGAAATAAAATAATAGATCTTATTAGAGAGGTATCTGTGTTTCCCTTTACTTGTCTATTTAATAAAAGTTTGACTGCATAATAAAGGAAAATAAAAAAGACGGTGGTGAGAATGGTATATATAATTGGAAAATCCTGAAAAAGTGTGTCCATTGTTTTGCTTTTATATAATCAGAAACATAGGGCAAACTTAATTAATTCCATTTGAAGCTTTCTATCAGACTCAAAACATCCTTTTTAACAAATGAATAAACTGGAGCGATAGAGTCAGGATTTACCTTACTCCTAAAATACAAACTAGCCCTGAAAAAATGCTCTGTCGAATCCGTTACAAAAAATTGGAGCGGTGAGGCAACTGGACCCTCATGTTCAAACAATAGTCCATGCACGTTTTCCTCAGGGTTATCAATAAGCTGTTCTTTTCTATAGTTTGCTTTTTGATTATGCTTACTCGTCATTTTGAAAGCGTCATTCACCAATTTATCAAAATGCTTTCTGTCTTCAATCGGAATATAACT